>JACQFP010000027.1 GCA_016200005.1 Verrucomicrobiota bacterium
CCCCGATGGAGACATTTACTACCTCCGCCACGCTCCAGACCCAGAAGCCAAACCCATCGTTCTGCTCCATTGCCCAGTGTTCTGAATCCATTCCAACTTTGATCGCACACTCTTTTCCAACTTTGTTTGCTACACGACACTGATATGGGGATGTTTTGACAGCTTCGCAAGTTTCGGCACAATGCCGCGCATGAAACCCAATCGTTCAGTTCGCTTTTGCTCTATTTTGATTCTCGCGCTTTCGAGTTTTGTCGCCCGCGCCGCCGATGATTACAAGCTCGGCCCGGAGTCGATGCCGCAGGAGGGCGTGCCGCAAGGCGAGGTGACCAAACACAAATGGGAAAGCAAAATCTTCGAGGGCACGGTGCGCGATTATTGGGTCTATGTGCCCAAACAATACGACGCGGCCAAGCCGGCTTGCGTGATGGTGTTTCAGGATGGCGGTGGTTACGTGAGCACCAACGGCCAGTACCGCGTCCCGACTGTCTTCGACAATCTGATCGCGAAAAAAGAAATGCCCGTCACCATCGGCATCTTCATCAATCCCGGTGAAGTTCCCGCTGCTGAAGCCGGGCAAAAACCGCGCAGCAATCGGAGTTTTGAATACGACTCGTTGAGCGATCAATACGCCCGCTTTCTGTTGGAAGAAATCCTGCCTGAAGTCGGCAAGAAATATAATCTGACCAAAGACCCGGAAGGCCGCGCCATTTGCGGCATCAGTTCCGGCGGCATTTGCGCGTGGACGGTGGCGTGGGAACGGCCCGAGGCGTTTCGGAAGGTGCTGAGCCACGTCGGCAGTTTCACGAACATCCGCGGCGGGCACGTTTATCCCGCGTTGATTCGCAAGACGGAAAAGAAACCGATCCGCGTTTTTCTGCAGGACGGCTCCGGTGATCTCGACAATCTTCACGGCAACTGGCCGTTGGCGAACCAGGAAATGGCCGCGGCGCTGAAATTTGCCAAGTATGATTACAAGTTTGAATTCGGCGACGGTGGTCACAACGGAAAACATGGCGGCGCGATTTTGCCGGAATCGTTGAAATGGCTCTGGCAGGATTATGCGAAATGAAACGTGAAGGAAACATCGCCCTGTTTGCCAACTCCGACACCTCTCTCAAAGGCGCTTCCCGCACCATGAACCTGCTGCCAAACCAACCCACCCCTGACCCCTCCCAAGAGGGGAACAATCTACCGCGCGTCGCTCCCCTCCTGGGAGGGGCAAGGGGTGGGTTCAGGGATGCAATGCGCGGAACTTTCTTTCGGGGAATTCTCACCCTGCCTTCTCCCCATGCGATGGGGAGAGGGTGGCCTCTGGTCGGGTGAGGGGTCCAGTAAAGTTATGTGATTAGTAATCGCGTTAACCATGATCAAGATGAAGAATTTGAATTCTTTGGCAGTGGTTTTGGCCAGTGTGTCCTTCGTGTTTCGAGCTTCAAGCCAGGATATGCCGCTTTCAACAGTTTTGATTGACGGCGAAGGCTGGCAACTGGTCGGCGAAGGTTACGGCTTCACTGACGCCGCTTGCTCCGATGCTGAGGGGAATTTTTATTTCAGCGATTTGCCCAAGTCCGTTGTGCATCGCGTTTCCGCGGACGGCAAGGTCACGCCGTTTCTGGAAAATGGACCGAAGATCAGCGGCCTCAAGTTCGGTCCGGATGGACGCCTCTACGCCTGCACGCAAGGGCCGAAGAAACAGGTCGTTGCCTTCAGGCTGCCGTCGAAGGAGATGACCGTGCTCGCGGACAATGTGCAACCCAATGATCTGGTCGTGTCACACAAGGGCTTCGTCTATTTCACCGAGACGGGCAAGGGACAAGTCACGATTGTCGATGCGAAGGGCAATGTGCGTGTCGGTGCCACCGGCATCAAAGCGCCCAACGGCATCACGCTCTCAGCCGATCAAGGCACGCTCGTCGTGTCCGAATACTCCGGCACGAACGCATGGGCGTTCCGCGTCGAGTCCGACGGCAGCCTCACTCACGGCGAGCGTTACGTGACATTGCGCACACCGAACGGCAAGGCCGACAGCGGCGGCGACGGTTCGACGACGGATTCGGCTGGCCGCTACTACATCACGAGCCACGTCGGGATTCAGATGTTCGATCCGACGGGACGGATGGGCGGCGTTATTGCGAAGCCACAGAACAAGGGTGCGGTGAGCGTCGCATTCGCCGGGCAGAATCTCGAATACCTTTACGTGGCCTGCTCGGACAAGGTTTATCGGCGCAAAACCCAGGCCAGGGGCGCTCTGTTTTTTCAACCGGCGATGCTTGGGTCACCCGTAAAGAGGTGACGACAGAGGAAATACTGCCAAGATAGGTTGAAGCGTTCGGGCGTTATTCGAAGTAGTCGGCCGATGGACGGCCAGCGTGGGGTTGGAGTTCAAGCTTCAGCTTGCCGGATCTTGCGTGATGGTTTCTGAACACGCTGAAGCGTGAAATCCAACACCCCGCCGGCTCACTCTGAATCCGAGTTGAATCGGGCTTGCTCGTCTGGCCGTTTTGCGATAAGGTCGCGCCATGGAAAGTAATTTGCCACCTGCGCCCGAATACAAAGGGCCGACGATGAATCCGCCGCCGATCATCACGCTGCCGCCCGCTTCCCGACCGCCGCGCAAGAGTCGGGGCTGGAAAATTTTTGCCATCATTTTATTGGTGCTGTTGGTGCTGAGCCTGTTCGCCAACTTGAGTCATTTGACGAGCGGCCTGGCGGGAGTCAAAGTCAGAAGTGCCCACTATGCCGGCCCTAAATTGGAGGAAGTGATTCTCAAGGACAACGATTCCGCCAATAAAATTGCGGTCGTGGACGTGGAAGGCATCATTACCGGGCAGGTGATTGATCGCGGCGGGGTCAGCCTTGTCGATCTGATCAAGGAGCAGTTGAGCCGCGCGGAGGAAGATCGCAAAGTCAGAGCGGTGCTGCTCAGAGTCAATTCGCCGGGCGGCGAAGTGCTGGCCTCGGATGAAATTTACCGTTTGATCGCCAAGTTTCAGACGGAGGCGCACAAACCCGTCGTCGCTTCGATGGGCAGTCTGGCCGCGTCCGGCGGTTACTATGTTTCCGCGCCCTGCCGATGGATCGTGGCCAACGAACTGACCATCACCGGCAGCATCGGCGTCATCATGCACGGCTACAACTATCGCGGGCTGATGAACAAAATCGGACTGCGACCGGAGGTTTACAAAAGCGGCAAGTTCAAGGACATGTTGAGCGGCGACCGCAACGACGAGGACATTCCGGCTGAAGAACGACAAATGGTGCAGGCGTTGATTGATGAGACGTTCGGCAAATTCAAGAGTGTGGTGGCGGAAGGCCGCAAAAACGCCAAGGCGAAAAACCGGGAGAAAGGCAACGCTTTGAGTGCGGACTGGGAAGATTACGCCGATGGCCGCGTCCTCTCGGGCAAGGAAGCCGAAAAACTGGGTTTCGTGGATGAGTTGGGCGATTTTGAAACTGCCGTCGAGGCGGCAAAAAGAATCGCCGGAGTCGGCCGGGCCAATTTAATCCAGTATCAACAACGATTTGATCTGGCGGATTTCTTTCAGTTGTTTGGGTCAACCGATGCGCGCACCACGCTCAAAGTGGACGTCGGCATGGATTTTCCCAAATTGCAGGCGGGACAGCTCTATTTCATTTCGCCGACGGTATTGCACTGAATGTGAAGGGCGTGACTGTCATCACGCACCCGTTGGTGCAGCACAACTTGACGCGGTTGCGGGACGAACGAACCGGGTCGCAGGAGTTCCGGCGGGTGTTGAGCGAAGTGGCCGCCTTGATGATTTACGAAGCGACTCGTTCTTTGGAAGTTGAATCGGTCTCCGTCATCACGCCTTTGACCCGGGCGCGTGGATTCACCCTGCGGCATGAAGTGATTTTGGTTCCCATTTTGCGCGCCGGTCTGGGGATGTTGGATTCCATTTTGCAACTGATTCCCCATGCCCGCGTTGGCTTCATCGGATTGAAACGTGAGGAAACAAGTTTGCAAGCGGTGGCTTACCATAAAAGTTTGCCGGCGGATTTGCGCCAGTTCGAAGTGTTCCTGATTGATCCCATGCTGGCCACCGGCGGGAGCGCCGTCGCCGCCTTGAATCTGCTGTCCGACTCCGGCGCCAGGCGCGTGCGAGTGGTAAACCTCGTGGCCGCCACGGCGGGCATTCAACGCGTGCGGGCGCATTATCCGGATGTGCCCATCTTCACTGCGGCCGTCGATCGCAGGCTGAACCAGAGAGGGTTCATCGTTCCCGGCCTGGGTGATGCGGGAGACCGGCTCTTTGGCGTTTGACAGACGATTCAAACCGACTTCTTATTGGTCACCCAACTTATTGGTCAACCAACAATTTCACCGAGCGCGATGAAACGCGGAAACCTATTGATCGTAGCGGACAGCGAGCATGACGCCAACATGCTTTACGCGGTCAAAATGTTCGTGCCCGACCCGTTCATTTATCTGCGGATTCGCGGGCGGGACATGGTGGTGATGAGTGATCTGGAACTTGACCGCGCCCGCGACCAGGCCGCGCATTGCCGCGTTCTTTCTCTCAGCGAATGCCAGAAGACCCTCCGGCGTCAGGGCGTCCGGCGCACGAGCTTTGCCCAGATCATACGGTTGCTATTGCGCGAAGAACAAATCGGACGGGTCTTTGTTCCGGAGAATTTTCCGCATGGGCTGGCCAATGAATTGTGTCGCCTCAACATCAAAGTTAAAGTCAGACCGGGCGGATTCTTCCCGCAACGCGAACAAAAATCCGCAGCCGAGGTGAAGAAAATCAGCGCGGCCCTCGTCATGGCCGAGGTTGGCTTGGCCGAAGCCATCCAGGCGCTCAAATCCGCCAAAATCGGCCGAAACCGCCGGTTGATCTATCATAACGTCCCCCTGACTTCAGAAAAATTGCGCTCCATCATCAACACCGCCATCATCCAGGCGAACGGCCAGGCCTGTCACACCATCGTCGCGGGCGGCAAACAGGGCTGCGATCCCCATGAACAAGGACACGGCAATCTCCACGCGCGCGAACCGATCATCCTGGATGTTTTCCCGCGATCCCAAAAGACCGGCTACTTCGGTGACATCACCCGCACGGTCGTGAAGGGCCGCGCCAGTGAAGCAGTCCGCAAACTTTACGACACGGTGAAGCGCGGCCAGGAACTTGCCTTCGGAGAATTGTATCGCAACACGCGCACGGCCGACGTTCACAAGGCCGTTCAGACATTGTTCAAACGGGAAGGTTACAAGACGGGAAAGGAGAACGGCCGCATGCAAGGTTTCTTCCATGGCACCGGCCACGGGCTGGGTTTGGAGATTCACGAAGCGCCGCGCCTGGGGGCGCATTCGACGGGTGTGTTGAAGACGGGCCACGTCGTGACCGTCGAACCGGGACTTTACTATCCGGAACTGGGCGGAGTGCGATTGGAGGATGTGGCCCTGATCACCAGCAACGGCCCACGCAACCTGACCCAGTTCGAAAAAGTGCTGGAAGTGTGAAACCCATTGTGACGCGACGCCGTCACTCATCCTCGAAATGAGACGCCTTGTCGCCCATTTGTCGCAGTGCTTTCGCTTTGACCACTGACAAGTCAACCGATCCGGGCAGCCCTTCCCTTGGCACGCATCCGGCTGGAATTATTGAACACAACGGAAATTGACGGGTCGATTAATCGTGATGAAGCTGGTCGGAGGCGTGATGCGGAGCAGAGCGCTCCGATGCGAACGGCTCACTCAGACTGAAAGCAAAAAACTATGTTGATTCTTGACCAATGGTGGTGGCTGATCTTACCCGGGTTAATTCTCGGCCTCTACGCCGAGATCAAGGTGTCGTCCACGTATCGAAAATTCCTGCAAGTGGGGTCAGAGTCGGGGCTGACCGGAGCCCAGGCGGCCCGGGAAATCCTGGACGACGCCGATCTGGAGCATGTGCCCGTGGCAGAAATCGGAGGACATCTGACCGACCACTATGATCCGGTCAAGAAAGCATTGTTCCTCTCGTCGGAGAATTTTCACGGGCAATCGCTTTCGGCCATCGGTGTGGCGGCGCACGAGGCCGGCCACGCGTTGCAACAGAAGGCCGCCTACGCGCCGTTTAATTTCCGGATGACACTGGTACCCGCCTTCCAGTTTGCCAGCCATGCCTGGGCGGGAATCATTTTTTTGGGCTGGATACTGGGTGGCGCATTTTTTGCCAAGTTCATTGGGATAGCGATCGGTGTCTTTGCGGTCATCACGTTATTTCAGGTGATTACCTTGCCTGTGGAGTTTGACGCCAGCCGCCGGGCCAAAGCACAATTGCTGAAAATTGGACTTATCCGAAACCAGGAAAGCGCAGCGGTGGCCAAAGTGTTGAATGCCGCGGCCATGACCTATGTGGCCGCGATGGTGGGCGCTGTCCTATCGCTGCTTCACTTGATCCTGATCGCTCGTGGAAATGATCGCAACTGAAGAACTGGCAGGCGATTGACTCACCGTACAACCAGGGAGATTACGGCTGATCAACATGGTTAATTTGCTTGCGGACAAAGTCTGAATCTCTAATTTTTCCCTCTGCCTATGGCTGTGAAGAACAAGCGATGGAAGTCCAACCGCGGGAAAGCCTCTCGGCACCGCAACCCAGCCAATTCATTCCCAGCACCGCGCCGCACAAAATCATCCGTCGAAAAAGCAGTTGAATCAACCGAGCTGCCGGTCGTACCGCGTGACGATGTTGCCATCGCGCCCACCGACCGGGAACGCGGTTCGTACGACGGGGATACCGCCATCAAGTTATACCTGCGCGAGATTGGGCAGGTGAAATTGCTGACACCTCAACAAGAAATCGAATTGGCCGCCAAGATCAAAAAAGGGAGCAAGAAAGCGCGGGAACAAATGATCAAGGCCAACCTGCGGCTGGTCGTCAAGATCGCCCACGACTATGAAGGGATTGGCCTGCCGCTGCTGGACCTTATCAGCGAAGGCAACATCGGATTGATGAAAGCTGTCGAACGCTTTGATCCATCCAAGGGCGCCAAACTTTCGACCTACGGTTCGTGGTGGATCAAGCAATCCATCAAACGCGCCCTGGCCAACCAGTCCAAAACCATCCGGCTGCCCGTTCATCTGGTGGATAAGATTTCCAAAATGGGCCGCACCGCCATGAAACTTCAGGAAATTCTGGGCCGCGAGCCGACCGATGAGGAACTGGCGGCGGAGATGGGAGTGCCGACCACGCGCGTGATGCAAATGCGCACCGCCGCGATCCGCCCGGCCTCACTGGACGCGCCGATCGGCGACGAGGATTCCAACAATTATGGTGAAGTGGTCCAGGACGAAGCCGCCGACACCCCATACCAACACCTTGAAGAAAAAACCGTGACCAGCATGCTTCAGGAAATGGTCAAGACCCTCGATCCGCGCGAAGCCACCATTCTCCGGTATCGTTTCGGCCTGGACGGCGGCACGGAAAAAACCCTTGAAGAAGTCGGAGAAAAATTTGGCGTGACCCGCGAACGCGTGCGCCAGATCCAAAACATCGCGTTGCGCAAGCTCCGCAAGATGATCACCAAACTGGAGGCCGAACCACAGTGACGCCGATCTAATCTATGCTGTCCACCCTGAATCCGCCAAGGCCGACGCCTCTCGACATTGAGCGCAGTATCCGCAACATTCCCGACTTTCCCAAGCCGGGCATTCAGTTCAAAGACATCACGCCCCTGCTCGCGGATGCCCGCCTTTTTTCCGGTAGCATCGACTTGCTCACCGCACACTTCAAACCTGGGATGGTTGATGCGGTGGTGGGTATCGATGCGCGTGGTTTCATTTTCGCCGCCGCTGCCGCCCTCCGGCTTCAGGCGGGATTTGTTCCCGTGCGCAAGAAAGGCAAACTGCCCTACCAGATTCACGAGCAGGACTACGCTCTGGAATACGGCACCAACACGATCGCCATTCACGTGGACGCGGTCACGCCGGGCAGCCGCGTTCTCCTGATCGATGACCTGCTCGCCACCGGTGGCACCGCCGCCGCTGCCGCCGCCCTGCTGCAAAGAATTGGCGCGCAGATTCTGGAGATTTCCTTCCTGATCGAATTGAGCTTCCTGCACGGACGCGAAAAACTGAAACAATATCCTGTCCGTTCACTCGTGGTTTATTGATTTGGAAAACGCGTTGCCTCATCCAGTTTTGGACCATCCTCCCAAGCATTCCCTTGAGCTTCGAAAAATATTCCAGGTGCGGAATTATGATCTGGCCGCCACCTTGACCTCTGGTCAGACGTTTCGTTGGCAACGGGAAAACGATTCGTGGTCGGGAGTGATCGGTGATCATTGGGTGCGACTCCGGTCAGGCAACAATTCAATCATCGCCGAAACCGCTGAACCTGTGGCCCGCTGGGTTTGGCTCGCTGACTATTTACAAATCGAGCAAGACTTGGATGCGGTGCTGGCAAGTTTTCCGGATGACGAACCGATGCGCGCCGCCGTGGCCGCTTCTCCGGGCTTGCGGTTATTGCGGCAGGATCCTTGGGAATGTCTGGCCTCCTTTATCCTCTCCTCCAGCAAGCAAATCGTTCAAATCCAACAGATCATCGCGCTGCTCAGCCAACGCTTCGGGAAACCGTTGAGAGTCGCGCGCGCGTGCGTCCCCGCTTTCACGTTCCCAACACCTGCCAGCCTGGCAGATCGGACTGAAGGCGAGTTGCGCGATTGCAAAATGGGGTTTCGCGCTGCCTACTTGTTGGCCACGGCGCGCATTATCGCCAGTGGACAACTCCAGCTCGACCGGTTGAAAAGTCTATCGTTAGAAGAAGCCAGAGTGGAATTGCTGACGTTGCCCGGGGTGGGCCGAAAAATTGCCGATTGCGTTTTGTTGTTTGCTTATGGCCTTCCAATGGCCTTCCCGGTGGATGTATGGATGACAAAGGCCCTCCGCGAACTTTATTTCCCCCGTCGGCGGGTTGGTTTGTCAAAGTTGCAGCATTTCGCGACCACTCACTTCGGTAAGAATGCTGGCTATGCCCAGCAATATCTGTTTCACTACCGGCGCGTGCGGGTTGGGCGGTGAGCCATCGGAAGAATCACTGCCGCCTACCCATCACGCAGATGAACGGACAGTAGTTCAACCTAAAGACCATGTCCAAATCGCTCGAAGTCTTGTTCACGCCGGCTGAATACAATGCGCTCGCCCAGCGCGACCTGAGCGACACCGTTTGCGTCGTCTTCGACATCCTGCGCGCCACCAGCACGATGGTCACCGCGCTGGCCAATGGCGCCACCGCCATCATCCCCGTGGCGGAAATTCCGGAGGCGCTGGCCATCCGCGATCGACAACCGGCGGTATTGCTGGCCGGGGAACGCGATGGCGTGCGCATTCGCGCGTCCCAGACCGGCAGCATCGATTTCGATTTCGGCAATTCTCCACGTGAGTTCATCCGGGAACGCGTGGAAGGCAAAACCATTGTCATCGCCACCACCAACGGCACGCGCGCGCTCCGAGCCTGTGCGTCGGCGAAAAAAGTCTTGATCGGTTCATTCCTGAATTTGCGATCGGTTGCCACCTGGATTCGCGACCAATCCCCGCCCCGCTTGTTGCTGGTCTGCAGCGGCACTTACGAACAGGCCGCGCTGGAAGATACCCTTGCAGCCGGAGCGTTGTGCGAAAAAATCTGGCCGCATTACGCGCTGGGACAGGTCGCGGACTCGGCGGAAATCGCGCGACGGATTTATCCTTTGCTCCAAAGCGACCTCTTTGGCGCCATGCGACACTCACGCAACGGACAGCGTTTACTCGCCAACCCGGCGTTGCGCGATGACGTGCGCGCCTGCGTTCAGCGCGAAACCCTCAATTTGGTCGCGGAGTTGTGCCAGGACGGCAGGGTGAAGAAAATGGGGTAATCTTCCCGTCTGGCGTATAGATTTTCATTCCTCTGAATTGCCGCTCACATCTCTTTCCATGAATTGCGTAGCGCAGGCCGTCCGGCACGGGGCGGGGACGCCTGCGCTACCTCGAGCGCGCATCATGTCACAATGCGCGATTTTCAAATCGTCGGAGCTTTCCATCAGTCCGACCGGAATCATCTCCCAAACTTTGTCGCATATGCGACAAAGTTTGGGAGGCCCGGGTTCAAGGCCCCGATGCACGTCCGATGTTGGAGGTGAAAACTGCCCATGAACCTTGAATCGGCAGTCGTGAGGGCGTTTATCCCGAGGGCCTCTGCTCTTTCCGATAGCTGGCCACAACCCAGTCACTAAGCACCTTGTCCGGCGTTCGCACGGCCTCAACGTCGATGGCGAACTGCCGCTGGCCGGTATTTTGTGAAATCAGTTTAAGGCCGAACTGATAATCCTTGAACCGCTCGGCGCACCAGTCGCGAATCGATTTAGAATTTTCCAACGCCTGGCAAACCAGCAAGTCAGCCGCCGCTTCCGTGAAGCGGATTTCCAGCCCGTGATTGTCCTGAAACTTCTGCTCAAACTCCTGCACCAACTGGCGCGCCACCAACCGCTCCTCGTGTTGCTGCTCGGCCAGGAGTTTTTGCAAGGCAGCCGCCGGATGGTCCACCATTTCACGCGTGACGATGAAGCGCTTCACGCTTGTGGACGGCAGTTCGAATTTGATGTCGCGAAAGATTCGCTCGCAAACCGTCATCAGGCCGCGCGCGCCGGTCTGTTCGTCGCCCGCCAGTTCCGCGATGCGACGAAGTCCCTCATCCTGAAAAAGGACTTCGATGCCGTAAGCCGCAAAGGACTGTTCGTATTGGCGAATCAAGCTGCCCTCCGACGTTTTCAAAACGGCGAACAGGTCATCGACACTCAACGTCTGGCACACCACGCGCACCGGCAAACGTCCGATAAATTCCGGTTCAAAACCGAAATCGATGAAGTCGCGCGTCTGGGTTTGTTCCAGGACTTGTTCGCCGAGTTCTGCGGTTGAATCCCGGGCGGCAAAGCCGATGGTCGCCTCGCGCAAACGGCGGCGGACGATTTTTTCCAACCCGCCGAACGCGCCGCTGACGATGAACAGAATGTGTTTCGTGTTGATGGCGGCGGGCGCTTTCTTGCCCCGTTGGGTCATGTCCATCATGGCCTGAATCTGCCCGGCGATATCGTTGGGCGAATGCGCGGGAACATCGGTTTCCTCCATCAACTTGAGCAGGTTGGTCTGCACACCGCGGCCGCTCACGTCGCGGCCCGTGGCATTGTTGACCGTCGCGATTTTATCGATCTCATCAATGTAGATGATGCCGTATTGAGCGCGCCCCGCGTCGCCGTCCGCGCGCCGCACCAGTTCACGCACCAAATCCTCCACGTCACCGCCGACGTAGCCCGTCTCGGAAAATTTGCTGGCATCCCCTTTCACAAACGGCACCCCGATCAAATCCGCCATGCTGCGGATCAGGTAGGTTTTGCCCACGCCGGTCGGGCCGATGAGAATGATGTTCTGCTTGGCATAGTTGGGTTGGTCTTTCCCAGTCATGGCTGCGCGCACATGGTTGTAATGGTCGCACAACGCCACGCTCAAAACTTTTTTCGCCTCCTCCTGCTTGATGACGAAGCGGTCGAGGTATGCCTTCACATCGCGCGGCTTGTAATCGAAAACAAACTCGTCCTCCGGAGGAGTTGTCTCCGGACCTTCCGGCGAGCCTGCGGGCACCGATTGTTCCTGACTTGGGGCCTGGCTGGTTTGAAATTGCTGGCGCAACAGCTCCGACAATTGCCGTTGGAATTCCTCCGGCGAAGGCGGTCCACTTGAATTTAGATGAGTCATGACTTGATTCGACCGTCCCCAAGATGTTTCGTTCGGTCTTGGAAACGATTACCTCAGCCTAATGTGTGATTGCCTTGACCGCAATGCCAAGCGGGTTTCCTCTCGCGCAAACCACAGAAACCAATCGCCATTTGCGGCGTGGTCAAACTCCCCTATTGCTTGATGGGATGCTTTGCCGTAGCTTTGCCGCGCTTGTGACATGAAAGTTTATATCGACGGCAAATACTACGACGAGAAGAACGCGACAATTTCCGTGTTCGATCACGGCTTGCTGTATGGCGACGGCATTTTTGAAGGCATTCGCGCTTACAATGGGCGGGTCTTCAAATTGAAGGAGCACGTTGACCGGTTGTTCTATTCGGCCAAAGCCATTCTGCTCACGCTGCCATTGTCGCACAGCCAGATCATGCGCGCAGTCGTGGAAACCTGCCGGCGAAACAAACTCCACGACGGCTACATCCGCTTGGTGGTTACTCGCGGCATCGGCTCGCTCGGACTGAATCCGAAAAGTTGCAAGAATCCGTCGGTCATCATCATTGCGGATAAAATACAACTTTACCCGCATGGCTATTACAAGAACGGCTTGGAGATAATTACCGTGCCGACGGTGCGAAATTTGCACAGCGCGCTGAATCCGGCAATCAAGTCGCTCAATTACTTGAACAACGTGCTGGCCAAAATCGAAGCCAACAACGGCGGTTGCGAAGAAGCGATCATGTTGAACGCCGAAGGGTTTGTATCCGAGTGCACCGGCGACAACGTCTTCATCGTCAAGGCCGGCCACTTGCTCACGCCGCCGCTCTCGGCAGGCGCTTTGTATGGCATCACACGCAGTGTGGTGATGGAATTAGCCAAGGAATCCGGCTTGACCGTGGGTGAACCCAACCTGACGCGTTACGATCTTTTCAATGCCGATGAATGTTTCCTCACTGGCACGGGCGCGGAATTGATTCCCGTGGTCAAGATTGATGGGCGCATCATCGGCAACGGCAAGCCAGGACCGGTGACGGCGCGGTTGGTGGCCAAATACGCCGCCTTGACTAAAGTCTCCGGCGAGCCGATATACGACTAGGTTTATGCTTTGCTGCGTTTGTAAAGAAAAAGAAGCGACGGTGCACTTGACCCAGATCGCCGGGGAAAAGATGCAAAAAGTCGATTTGTGCGAGGACTGTGCCAAACAGAAGGGTGTCAATGACCCGGCCGGTTTTTCGCTCGCGGACTTGTTGCTGGGCCTGGGAGCGTCGCAGGAGATCGAGCAATCTGGCGGGGGCGTCGAGATCAAATGTCCCACGTGCGGTTTTACGCAGGCTGATTTCAAGAAGGCCGGACGGCTCGGCTGCCCGGATTGTTACAAAACGTTTGCCGAAGGCTTGGAAGGGTTGCTCAAGACGATGCACAAAGGCACGCGACACATGGGCAAGGTTCCGCGCGCCTTGCAGCAGAGTCGTGATTTGTCTGACCGCCTGAAGAACTTGCAGAAGAAACTCGCCAAGGCGGTCGCGGACGAGAATTTCGAACAGGCGGCCCAGTTGCGCGATGAGATCCGGCAAACCAGCGACAAACTGACTGAACTGGCAGCGATTTGATTCCATGGATATTCATGAGTTTCTCATTCCCCCCGCCGAATCCGCGCGCCGACGCGGCCCGCACGACCGCATCGTCATGTCCAGTCGCGTGCGGCTGGCGCGCAATCTCAAAGGCGCGGCGTTTCCCGGCTGGGCCAAAAAGCCGGAGCGGATCAAAACCTTGGAGGTGCTTCGTCCGGCCATCCAAGCCCTGCCAGATATGGCCGACGCGTTTTCTGAATCGATGGACAATCTCTCGAGTCTGGACAAGCAGATTCTCGTCGAGCGCCATTTGATCAGCCGTGAACACGCCGCCAAGAGCGCCGGCAGCGGCCTGGTCTTGAATCGCGATGAATCCTTTTGCGTGATGATCAATGAGGAGGACCATCTTCGAATGCAGGCCTTGCGGCCAGGGTTGCAAACCAAGCAGGCTTGGCAGGCCATCGACCAGATTGATTCCGCGTTGGAAAAGAATCTCGATTACGCATTCAGCCCCGAACTTGGTTACCTGACGGCGTGCCCCACCAACCTTGGCACGGGCATCCGCGTCAGCGCCATGCTGCATTTGCCGGGATTGGTCTTGGCGGAGCAGATCAATCAAATCATTCAATCCGTCAACAAACTGGGGTTGGCCGTTCGCGGTCTGTATGGCGAAGGCACGGAGGCTTTGGGTAATGTTTTCCAGGTTTCCAATCAGATGACCCTCGGCGAAACGGAAATCGCCATCGTGGACCGTTTGGAAAAAGTCCTTTTGCAAATCATCGAGCATGAGGAGAATTCCCGTGCCACGTTGCTGGAGAAGAAGCCCAAGATGGTTTATAACCACATCGGCCGGGCCTACGGCATTCTCGCCAACGCGCACAGCGTATCCTCCAAAGAAACGATGAACCTCCTCTCGTTGATGCGGTTGGGCGTCGATTTGGGACTGTTCCCCGGCGTCGAACGATCGCTGCCGGATGAGTTGTTCATCCTGACCCAACCGGCCCATTTGCAGAAGCTGCATTCCGAGAAACTTACGGCCGAAGAGCGGGATTTGCTGCGCGCCGACATGGTGCGCGCTCGCCTGCAGAATGTCAGCCGGCCTGTCACCACCGCTCCCGGTGCCGCCGGCGGCAAGTCGCCCAGGGCGACCAACTGATTCCACAGGCTTGTCGCCCAGCCGGGCGAGCAAGCTGGTACCAGCCGCAGGATGCCGCGTTACTCTCGCGCAGCGGCACTCAGTATCGTCCTCGGATTCGCGACGATAAGTTTTCAGTGGATTTAACTGCAACTCCGGTTAAACTTTCTTCAACGAACACGATTTGCTTTGATGAGAGATCATCTGAGACTTGGCGACCAACCGGTAACGATGGGGCGTTGCAGGAACAAGAGTGGACAGATCCAAAAATCAAGCGCATGTTTGAACTATGAGCGATGAAACCATGAGCAATTTCACGCCCCGCGCCCAACAGGTCTTGGCGCTGGCGCGCAAGGAAGCCGACCGTTTCAACCATAATTTCGTCGGCACCGAACATATTCTTTTGGGTTTGATCAAGCTGGGCCAGGGCGTCGCCGTCAATGTGCTGCAAAAACTCGGCCTTGACCTCGAAACCGTCCGGCTCGCAGTCGAAAAGGAAGTGGGCACGGGTCCCGATCAGAAAATGATCGGCAACATTCCGTACACGCCCCGCGTCAAAAAAGTCCTCGCGCTTGCGCAGAAGGAAGCGAAGGCCTTAAACCACACTTACGTCGGCACTGAACATATTTTGCTGGGCTTGCTGCGTGAAGGCGACGGCGTGGCGGCGCGCGTGCTGAAAAATCTGGACGTGGATATCGAGCAAACGCGCCAGGAGATATTGAAAGAATTGGACCCCAACTTTGCCGCTCAGGACGAGCAATCCACCGGCGAAAGCTCGGAGAAACCCGTGGAGAAAAAGGGCGAGGTCAAAACTCCCGCGTTGAAAGCCTTCGGCCGCGACCTCACCGAAATCGCCCGCAAAGGGGAGATGGACCCGGTCATTGGCCGCAAGAACGAGATTGAGCGGGTCATTCAAATCCTTTGCCGACGAACAAAGAATAATCCGGTGTTGCTCGGTGAAGCCGGCGTCGGCAAGACCGCCATCGTCGAAGGTCTGGCGCAGGAAATCGCCAAGGGTAACGTCCCTGAATTGTTGCGCGACAAGCGTGTCATCACGCTCGACCTCGCGCTCATGGTCGCCGGCACCAAATACCGCGGCCAATTCGAAGAGCGCATCAAAGCCGTGATGGACGAGATTCGCCGCGCGAAAAACATCATCCTGTTTATTGACGAATTGCACACCATTGTGGGCGCCGGCTCCGCCGAGGGCACCATGGACGCCTCCAACATCATCAAGCCCGCCCTGAGTCGCGGCGAGATGCAGTGCATCGGCGCCACCACGCTCAATGAGTATCGCAAATACATCGAGAAGGACGCAGCGCTGGAACGACGCTTCCAGAGCGTCAAAGTTGAAGCCCCGTCTGTCGAAGAAGCCATTTTGATTTTGAAAGGCCTCCGCCCCAAATACGAGGAACACCACAAAGCGGAGTTCACCGACAAAGCCATCGAAGCCTCGGTTAAATTGTCCGATCGTTACATCACCGATCGTTATCTGCCCGACAAAGGCATCGATCTGATGGACGAAGCCGGCTCGCGCGCGCGTATTGGCTCGATGACGCGTCCGCCCGAAGTTAAAGCGCTGGAAGCTGAAATCGAAGAAATCAAAGCCCGCAAAGAACGCGCCATCAAAGGGCAGGATTTCGAAGGCGCCGCGGCCATGCGCGACAAGGAGAAACAGGCCAAGGAAAAACTGGAAGCCGTCATCAATGCCTGGAAAGCCTCCCGCGAAGAAAAGCGCGTGAAGGTGGACGAAGAGGACATCATGCACGTGGTTTCCAAATGGACGGGCGTGCCGCTGCAACGCATGGAAGAAAGCGAAACGAGACGCTTGCTGAACATGGAGCAGGAAATGGCCAAAGTCGTCGTCGGTCAGAAAGAGGCCGTGGCCGCCATTTGCAAGGCGCTGCGCCGTTCGCGCGCCGATTTGAAAGATCCGAAACGCCCCATCGGCACGTTCGCGTTGCTCGGCCCGACGGGTGTCGGCAAAACCTTGCTGGCCAAATCCATGGCCGAAGCGATGTTTGGCGACGCCAAATCGCTCATTCAACTCGACATGTCCGAATACATGGAGCGGCACAATTCCTCGCGCATGGTCGGCTCGCCGCCGGGTTATGTCGGTTACGAAGAAGGCGGACAATTGACCGAGCAGGTGCGTCGTAAGCCCTACTCTGTGGTTTTGTTTGACGAAATCGAAAAAGCGCACCCCGACGTGATGAACATGCTCCTGCAGATTCTCGAAGAGGGCAAATTGACCGACAACGTCGGGCGCGTGATCAATTTCCGTAACACCATCATCCTGATGACTTCGAATGTCGGCTCGGAAACCATCAAGAAACAAACGACGATGGGTTTCTCGCCGATCAACGACGAAAACAGTTACGAGAAAATGCGCGAGAAAATCATGGACGAGGCCAAGCGCACGTTCAAACCGGAGTTCCTGAACCGTTTGGATGACGTGATCGTTTTCCGCTCGTTGACCAAGCCCGACCTCATTCAAATCCTGGATTTGGAAATCAGCAAAGTCACGGAGCGCCTCAGAAACAAGAACATTCAATTGCAGCTCGATGACAAGGCAAAGGATTTCCTGGTCGAAAAAGGTTACGATCCGACCTACGGAGCGCGACCCATGCGCCGCGCCGTTGAAAAGTTTTTGGAAGACCCGCTGGCTGAAGAGATTCTCAAGGGCAATCTGCACGACAACGACCCCATTCAAGTCAGTGTCGAGCAGGACAAGCTGAACTTTGTGCAGAGAACTCCCACGGCGGGCGCGCTTTCCAGTTGAGCATCAAATGGTCCGGGGTTGCGGCGATTCCAAAAACCGGACTTGTTTTTCAGATCGCTTCAGCCTATAGTCAGAGCAAGTAACCCAACAGCGCGCGCCTATGAATCATAAATGGCAGATACCAAGACGGACGTTTCTGAAAGGATTGGGCACGGCGGTCGCGTTGCCGATGCTAGAAGCCATGGCGCCGGCGGTATCCTTTGCTGCCTCCAGCGCTGGAGCGCCCAAAGGTTTCCCCAAGCGAATGGCGTTCATTTACGTGCCGAACGGCCAGAACATGGCGGATTGGACGCCAAAAACTGTGGGCGCGGACTTTGAGCTGCCGGCCATTTTGGAGCCGCTCAAAGCGCATCAAAGAGATTTCCTTGTTCTCAGCGGCCTGGCCCACGACAAAGGGCGCGCCAATGGCGACGGCGCGGGCGATCATGCGCGCGCGTCGGCCAGTTATCTGACCGGCTGTCAGCCGCGCAAAACTCACGGCGTCGATATCAAGGTGGGAGTCTCAGTGGATCAAGTCGCCGCGTCGAAAGTCGGGAAGCAAACGCGCTTTGCGTCCTTGGAACTGGGATGCGACCGCAGCCAGTTGGCGGGCAATTGTGATTCGGGTTACAGTTGCGCCTATTCGTACAACATTTCCTGGAAGACGGACGCTACGCCGATGCCGCCGGAAGTGGATCCGCGCTCGGTGTTCGACCGGCTTTTCAGCAACGGGAAGCCCGGCGAAACGAAAGAGGCGCGGGCCAGGCGGGAGCTTTACGAAAAGAGCATTTTGGATTTCGTGCTGGAAGACGCAAACCGATTGAAATCCAACCTGGGCTATACGGACCGGCGCAAGCTCGACGAATACCTTACCGCTGTCCGCGAAATGGAAACGCGCATCGAACGCGCCGAGAAATATGCAGCCGAGTTGCCGGGGAACACACGCCCGACGGGCATCCCCAAGGAATTTGAGCAACATATCCGATTGATGTATGACTTGCTTGCGCTCGCCTTTCAAACGGACACAACGCGAATCTCGACTTTCGTCATAGCGCATGACGGCAGCAACCGGCCGTATCCCTTCATCGGCGTCACCGAGGGCCATCACGACCTTTCACATCATGGCAATGACGAAACGAAGAAGCAGAAGATCGCGAAGATCAATCGGTTCCACACGACCCAATTCGCTTACTTTCTCGAGAAGCTAAAGTCGATCAAGGAAGGCGAAGGTACGTTGCTGGACAACAGCATGATCGTCTATGGCAGTGGCTTGGCCGACGGAAATGCTCATGCCCACGATCATCTGCCCGTGCTCCTCGCGGGCAAAGCCGGGGGCACGATCCAACCCGGCCGGCACATCCGTTTCGAGAAAGAGACGCCGATGACCAACCTCTTTGTGTCGATGCTCGATCGGTTGGGCGCGCCGGTGGATCGCATCGGCGATAGCACCGGCAAATTGCGCGAGCTATCGTGATCGCGATTTACTCCTCGGCCAGTTCGCGTTGCTGCTGAATAAATTCCCGTGCTTGCGCGCGCTCCTCGTCGCTGAGTTTGCCATCGCCGTCCTTATCAAAGCGTTTGATGATGCCAGCCACAAACCCGCCGCGTCCGGTCTCTTTCTTTGATTCGGCCATCGCCCGGTCGATGAATGAATCGGCCATGTGACGTTTGAGCGACGCCCGCAACTGGGGCATTTCTTCCTCCTTCGCCGCGACCACTTGCAGGGTCACGCTGCCCATTTCGTCTGATGACATGCGTCCCCACCGCACTCGCACGGGCGGAATTGTCGGGTTCTTGGGGTTGTCGGCGGAGTTATCGTAGCTGATTTCCGAATCAATCCGCGTGCCTTTGGGCAGCGTGAAAGGTTGCTTGTAGGTGTATTGTTCCTGCCACGCAAAGTCCCAATCGCCGATTTTCATGAGCCACTTTTCGTGCCCATCCGGCATGGTGGCGATCATCTTCATCTCCTTGGCCAACTGGTGGGCATGTCCGTTGACGGCAAACGCTTCGACATCCACGGGCAGCACAAAGGAATCCTTGATGACATAATGTTTTTCCCCAGCCGGGATATCGATCCCGGCAATGGCGCCAAAAATGGGCGGCAGTTGAATGCCGGCAAAGGTCTTCTTGGGCGGCCCGTCGGCAAAATAAAACCCGATCACCGATTGTTCCTGCTCCACTTTACCCGACGGATGAAAATGAGTTTGCAACACCAGGTCGGCACCCTTCGGAATGTGCCAGGCCAGACCTTCGGGCAAAGGGCGCGGATTTCCGCCCACAGCCCAACCGCCAAGCCCGCCGCTCATCTGGAGTCCCCTGCCCCGTCCGCCACCACCACCGTTGTAGCCAGGTTCTGGATCGGCTTCGTCCAACTTGCGGGCGGTCCCGGTGGTATCGAGGAAAAACAAACAGTGATGAACCACCGTTCTGGCGCTGGGCCGAAACTCAATCGCCTTCACCCACTTATCCTCCGTAAGATTCAACGGAACGGCAAAGTAGCGGTAAATATCTTGACCCTCCGCCCGCACCGTGTAGGCCTCGGACATTTTTACAACGAGGTCCGGTTTGCCAAGTTGCCAGCCTTCTGGAAATTTTGGCAACGCGGGCAGTTTGGCGGCATCGCCCTCGATCGCGCCCTCAGCATACCACTGTCGCAGCATCCCGATTTGCTCGTCCGAGATGCGACGTTCATTGGCAAACTCGCAGTAACCCGGCTCAGCGTGCCACGGCGGCATAAATGTTTCTCCAGTGACTTCCGCGATCAACCTGGCCCGTTTCTTCACGTCGGCATAGGTGAGCAATGCGAACGGCGCCGCTTCACCCGGTCGATGGCACGAAGCACAGTTATTGAAAACAATCGGTGCAATGTGTTCGGTGAACGTCAGCGTGCCTTTCGGCTTCGGCGTGTACTTGATGTCGGCGATCCGCGCCGCTTTCGGTCGCGATTTGGCCGGCGCTTCAGCCGGCGCTTCGGTCGGCGATTGTGCATGCGCAAGCGGAACGAGCATCAAACCCGCCAGAAAACCGGCGGCCAGGTCTTTGGAGTATTTTCTCATAATCATTTTCTTGTGGTTTAATTCGCGCGAGCAAAGTTTCCATCAATTCGTGGGAATGTAACAACCGATAGCTTTCGTTCGCGAGTTGGTGACAGCTTTCCCTTTTACGACAGCATCCAGCGCCTGTCGCAAGTCCTTCTCGGTGGCCTGACCGCGGGATTTGCCCCACGCGCTGTAGAGATTGTCGATGCGGCCTCGATAGAGAATTTTCCCATTGGCGCCCACCACGACCGCTTCTGGGGTGACGGTCGCGCCGGTGGCTTTTACCAGGGCATGAGTGGAATCCAGAATGGTTGTGTGATTGGTAAGCCCGTACTCCGAGTTATGCTTTTCGAGCGCCGCGACTGTGAGGTCGGAATCGACAAAGACCAATTGAAACCGGATTCTCTTCGGACCGTAATCGCGACGGAGGCGTTCGAGTTCCCGGGCGTAAGCGTTGGAGATGGGACAGTCGTGCATGACAAAAATCAAAACCGATGCGACCGCTCCCTTCAGATCAAACGGAGTCTGCGCAACGCCTTTTACATCCTTGATGGAAAGCGAAACGCTGTCCACGCGCGTCTTATCCTTCGTCTCTGCACCGATGGACGAAGTGCACAACGAGAATAAGCTGAGAAGCAGAAGCAAGGTCGTCTGTCTCCTCATTCTGATCATCACAACATTTTGGTCTGAAAACCGCATTGCCAGCATGTGAATACATGTTGATAACGGATTGTTCAACAGGTTGGTTACGGTCCAAGGTGGGCGAAAATTAGACCTCGATCCAAATTCAGTTGATTTCGCGTGCCATCACCCTTTCAACACCGGCCTGACTTTATGCCAATCAGTGCTTTGTTCGTAAGCATGCGCGATTTTCAACATCGTTTCCTCGCCAAACGGTTTGCCGAGTAGTTGCAAGCCGATCGGCAATTTCGGCGATTTCGTGAAGCCGCAGGGAATGCTGATGCCGCAGATGCCTGCGAGGTTGCAGGAGATCGTGAAGATGTCCGAGAGATACATCTGCAACGGGTCGTCGGATTTTTCGCCGACCTTGAACGCGGCTGTCGGCGTCGTCGGGGTGACGATGGCATCGACTTGGTCGAATGCCTTCAAGAAATCCTGGCGGATGAGGGTGCGGACTTTTTGGGCGCGGAGATAATAGGCGTCATAGTAACCACTGCTCAGCACATAAGTGCCCAGGATGATACGGCGTTTGACTTCCGCGCCAAACCCGGCACCGCGCGTCTTGCTGTACAGCTCGATTGGGTCTGCACCGTCCACGCGCAGGCCGTAACGGATGCCGTCGAAGCGGGCGAGGTTGGCGCTGGCCTCGGCGGGCGCGATGATGTAATACGTCGCAGCGGCATAATCGGTGTGCGGAAGGGAAATCTCCTCGACTTCCGCGCCGAGCTTCTGCAATCGCTGAACCGCAGCATCGACAGCGCTCTTCACTTCCGCGTCCAGCCCACCGATCATGTATTCCTTCGGCAAGCCCAGTTTCAGTCCTTTGATGTTGCCGTCGAGGGCGGCGACAAAGTTGGGCACAGGTTCAGGAACACTCGTCGAATCGCGCGGGTCCTGACCGCTGATGACACTCAGCATCGTAGCGGCATCGCGCACATCTTTGGTAAACGATCCAATCTGATCGAGCGATGACGCGAAGGCGACAAGTCCATAGCGCGAAACGCGGCCGTAAGTAGGTTTCAACCCGACACAACCGCAAAGCGCAGCAGGCTGGCGAATCGAACCGCCCGTGTCCGAACCAAGCGTGGCGATGACTTCATCCGCCGCAACCGCCGCCGCTGAACCGCCGGAAGAACCGCCGGGAATGCGCGTCGTGTCCCACGGGTTCAAGGTGAGTTGGAATGCCGAGTTCTCAGTAGAACTGCCCATGGCAAACTCGTCCATGTTGAGCCGGCCAAAAACAATGGCACCGGCGGCTTTCAGTTTCTCGATGACCGTTGCGTCGTAGGGCGAAATAAATTTGCCGAGAATTTTTGAACCGCAGTTCAGCGGCTGGTTTTTTACCGCTAAAACATCCTTGATGGCGATGGGTATGCCCAGCAATCGGCGCTGCTCATGCTCTATGCCGGCTTTGTCGGCAGCATCCGCTTGGGCAAGTGCATCGGCGGCATCGTAGCTGATGAAAGCTTTGATCTGCCCATCGACACGCTGGATTCGGTCGAGGCAGGACTGCATGGCTTCGCGCGCGGAGACTTCGCGTTTGGCGAGGTGAGCAGTGAGTTGTGAAATTGTGAGTTGATTCAGCATGAAAAACTATTCATACATTTCAACCATCCTTGCGAATTCGAGTTCACAACTCGTGAGCATTCGTGAAATTCGTGTCGTCATTCCACAATCTTGGGCACGATGAAGAGTCCGTTGGCTTTGGAGGGCGCGTTGCGCAAGGCCTCCTCGTTGGAAATGGACGGACAGATTACATCGGGTCGTGTCACATTCACGAGGGGGACAGCGTGGGCGGTCGGCTCGACTTGGCTCACGTCCAGTTCCTTCAGCTTTTCGATGTAACCGAGGATGTGGTTGAGTTGCGCGCCGAGCTTTTGCTCTTCGGCAGGCGAAAGTGAGAGCCGCGCCAGGTGCGCGACGTATTTGACATCAATTTCGGTTGCGGACATGGACGGAGATTAAAGTTCAAACTCCAAAGTTCAAAGTTCAAAGTTGAATAACGAGGAAGGAGCAAAACCGAGCTAAAAAAGAAATGAAGTAGTAAAGAGAAACGCAAGAACTAGAAAAATGAAACGCACGGTTGACCAAACAAACCAAAAGTCGCGCGGGGTATCTTTCCTTACAAAAGGCCTTTTATAACCTCTGATGTGGATGGTCCCAGTTTTGAGGGACTTGAAAAGCCCAAAAAGCGCTAATGGAAAAAATATCAGAGTGAAAATTGCCAAATAGATTCGCATGGCAATCGGCCCTTACTCCTCATCAAACTTGCGTTTGACCAAGGCTTCCAATTCGAGCAACGCCTGCGGCGCGTCGCCACCCTCGGCATGGACGGTCAATTTGCTGCCGGGGCCGGCCGCCAGCATCATCAGGCCCATGATGCTTTTCCCGTTGATGCGTTCACCGTCCTTTTCGACGAAGATCTCGCAAGTAAATCGGCTGGCGGTTTTCACGAACATTGCCGCTGGCCGGGCGTGAATGCCCAGCTTGTTCGTCACCACCAGTTCCTTGAACCAGGGTTTGTCCGGTATCTTTTTGGCGCTCATCCGTTCCGTGTGTTTAGTGTGCGCCGAGTTGGTCATTTTTGCCAGCTATTAGTTTACAGGTGGGTTTTGCCGGCCATTTGGGCAATCAGTCGGTCATTTAATTCCTTGGCTGGATTATGACCGGCGGTCTTCAGCTTGGTGTGGAACGCCGCCACCTCGATCAATCTGGCCAAATCGCGGCCCGGTCGCACAGGAATCGTATAATGCGGAATGTCCACACCCAGGACTTTGACAAACTCCTGTTCGATGCCGACCCGATCCACATCCGAAACTTCATTCCAGGTTTTCAACGTGACGACGAGATCCACCCTCTTTTCCCGCCGGATGCATTTGACGCCGAACATGGCGGCGACATTGATGATGCCGATGCCGCGCACTTCCATGTGATTGCGCGTCAGCTCGGCGCTGGTGCCCATCACTTCACGACCGTCGATCAACGTCAGCCGCGTGATATCGTCGGAAACCAGGCTGTAGCCGCGTTCAATCAAAGCCAGCACACACTCGCTCTTGCCGATGCCGCTTTCGCCGCGAATGATTACGCCCACGCCCAG
This sequence comes from Verrucomicrobiota bacterium, assembly GCA_016200005.1. Lineage (NCBI taxonomy): Bacteria > Pseudomonadati > Verrucomicrobiota > Verrucomicrobiota bacterium. Next base: position 23,988 of record JACQFP010000027.1, read on the forward strand.
AATGTCCACCATGCTGCCCATCTCGGTGCCGCGCGGTGCGAACATCATCTCCAGAGCCAGCGTTGCCAGGTTGATGAACTTCATCGTGATCAGCGGACATTGGAAGATGGGTACCTTGGCCGCTTCAGCGCTTTTCAGAAACAGTTTGTCGGGTTTGAGATTTCGGCTGAAGACGACGCAGGGAATTTTGTGGGAAAACAAAACGTCGTAGCGAGATTGACGTTCCTCCGGCGAAAGCGATTTGAGGAAGGTTGCTTCCGCGCTGCCGATGACCTGCAAACGCTTGCTGGCAAAATATTTCGTGAAGCCAGCCAAAGCCAGGCCGGGACGATTGACGGTCGGCTCGCGGATGATTCTCTTCAGGCCGCTGGCACCGGCCACCAACGTCAGGCCCAAAGCGCCGGCGTGCTCTGTGTAAAACCGTTCGACTGTGATTACATCGTGTTCCATAACGAGAAATGGGGCAATGGAGTAATGGAGTTGTGGAGTATTGGGAAACCGAAATTCCAGCACTCCAACACTCCAGCACTCCAACACTCCAATTGGTCCGCGCTCTGTTTCATAAATTAAATTCTGGGCCGAGATAAATCTCGCGCGCCTTGGAATCGTTCACCAGAAACTCACCGGTGCCTTCGCACACAACTTCGCCTTTATGGATCAAGTAGGCGCGATCCACCAGCTTCAAGGTTTCCCGCACATTGTGATCGGTGATCAATATCCCCAGGCCGCGCTCCTTCAACCGGCGCACAATCTTTTGGACTTCATAGACGGCGATGGGATCGATTCCGCTGAACGGTTCGTCCAACAGCAGGAGCTTCGGACTGGTCACCAGCGCCCGGGTGATTTCGAGCCGCCGCTTTTCGCCTCCGCTCAACGTGTAGGCCATGTTCTTGGCCAGCGATGACATATCCAGTTCGTCGAGCAGATACTTGAGGCGCACGCGCCGCTCCTGGGAACTCATCTTGCAGGTTTCCAGGATGGCGAGGATGTTTTGCTCCACCGTCAGTTTGCGAAAGACCGACGGTTCCTGTGTCAGATAACCAATCCCCAAGCGGGCGCGCAGATGCATCGGCAACGACGTGATGGTCCGTCCTTGGAATGTGACGGCCCCGTCGTCGGGCTTGATCAAACCCACCACAATGTTGAATGTCGTCGTCTTGCCCGCACCGTTTGGGCCGAGCAGACCCACGATCTCGCCAGGCGCGACGGTAATGGACACGCCGTTGACCACGCGCCGCTGACTATATTTCTTCACCAGATTCTCGGTCGCCAACAGTTTGTCAACGGACTCCATCGTTGCTGTCGAATCGAATGCTTTGGTTGCGGTCTGGCTCATGTCGTGGCGGCATCAGCATGCCCCGGCTATCTGGGAAAGGGCAAGTTCGTTTGGTTGGTGTTGGCGGGCGGACGTCTCCATTCGGATTTGTGTATCCCCCTCGCAGTCAGTTTTCCATCCGCGCGATCCCAAATCAACGAATCCGCTTTGCTGATACGGCTGCCAGGCAGTGTCGCCGTCGGTTCGCCGGTCAACTCCACGAGATTATTGGTGGCCGTGTAAACTGCCTGTGCCCCTTTGGCGCTGCGCTCGCCTTGTTCGAGGTACACGTTTCGTTCCGCGATCATTTTTTCAAGCTGATTGGTCGTCGCAAAAAAATAACCCGTCACCACCTCCGCCCTCAGCGTGGTGTGAACATCATTGGTGCCGGGGCGCACTTCATCCTGAACGGCCACGACCTTTTCCTCGGCCAAAAAACTCTCTGCCTGACCGTTCGTCGAAAGGTTGATCGTGAGGATTTCGCAGTTCAATTTCTTATACACTTTCCGGGCAGTGTCGGCAGGGCCGGGGACTTGTCCGACGGCCACGTTGCGCCGGGCCACGACGGTCTTCATCTGATTGTTCGTGAATTCAACCGTCAATAAACCACAAGTCATCCACCCATTCATCACGTCGCCTTCGAGCAGGTTTGCCCGGACGTTCTCGCGAAAGCTCAGGAGGTTGTTCCGATAATCGTAATCGTCAGAGAAGACTTCAACGAATTGGTTGGTCTTCGCCACGCGGTTGGTTGAATCGGCGGCACCAGACGACAACATGGACGATTTGCCCAACGCCGCCAGCGGCAGCTTGAGGTAACCATCGCCGTGCGCGGTAAAAACCTGGTTGGTCTGGTCGAAGGTCAGCGTGTCGCCGCTCACAACTCGTTGGTTGGAAGACCAGTTTGCTTTGCCGCTTAATCTGACTGTGCCGTCCGCTTCCGTGTAAATCGCTTCGTCGCCGGTGGCGCGGCTCTGATCATTGGGGTTGAAGATCAAAACGTTGGTGCGAGCGATGATGACACGAGCCGGCCGATTGGTCGTCGGTAACTGCATCGTCAAGAGCTTGGAGGTGATTTCGATGATTTCATTTGTGCCGGCGTGATCGGCCGCCGGCGTGGACGAGTTCGCCGACAGTGGCCCCGACAAACTCAAAGCCGCACGCGGCAATTTCAAATAAGCATTCGGTTCAGCCCGAACCGTGTTGTCTTGCCTGTCGAAAATGAATTTGTCCGCTTTCGCCGCGCGCTGGTCATCCTGCCAATGCGCATTGCCCATCAACTCAATCCTCTCCTGTTCCGCGTTCACCAAGTAAACCGCCGATTCGCCGGTGGCGCGACTGTTGTCCTGCCTGCCTGTGATCACCACATTTGTTTCCGCCAGGACATTTTCCACTGAACCGTTGGTGGAAAAATGAGCCGTCGCAATTGCGCACGTCAGTTCCATCTTTGGATCGACCGCTCGGACGTTGCCCGAATAAACCGCCAGATTGGAAACGGAACTGAAATCGGCGTGTTGGGAAAAGATTTTGACGAATTGGTTTGTGTCGAGGACGGCATTGGTGGCCACGAGGGTTGGGACAGGAACGCCGGCTGAATTCGTCGTCGCCTCACCCGCCGGTTTGAGTTGAGAGGTCGGGGACGCGAGTAATTCCTTGTGGATGGTAGTTTCGACTTTGTTCGAAATGACCAGACTGAGATTCGTCTGCCGTAATAGAAATCCTTCGCCTTGTATGAAGAATTTTCCATCCGCCGTCTGCATCTGCATCGGCCCGGCGGAACTGACCGTGCGGTTAATCGTGTCATAGACGCACTCGGGCGCAGAACTGATTGTCTGGCGGTCGCCGTTTCGTGCAAAAGTTTCCATCCTGAACTCTTTGAGCAAAACCTTGCCTTCGCCGAGCGCGCGACCTTCCGCGCCCATCAGCAAATATTTTGTCTGATTCTGCAATGGTGGATCGTAGGGTTCAGCGAATCGAAATTTACTGATGACGACTCCGCGCTGCTGTCCATGCAATGTGACCACCAACAGAACAAAAGCGGCAAGCAGCCCGCCGATCAGAGCCCATCTCCCGGTTTGAACTGCGCGCTGCGTCATAGCCAGGCGCGACAGGCAGAAGGCGCAGTCGAAGATTTCAGATTGGCAGCGGTGTCGTTCGGCACGCCGTGGTTCTACCAGTCACGCCCGGAAACGTAAAACGTAATTCGCAATGGAAGGTGTTTTCACCGGGATACATCTGCAGAATGCTGCAGTCCGTCACGCTTGAATTCACAATTCAACATCGCGTGGAGGTGGTGCCTTCCTTAAGGCTAACATTGATGCCGCTGCAAATGTCGCCAGGCGCGCGCGCCACGATTTCCGGTCTGCCTGCCGAAGAAATCGCTACCGTGAAGCGGTTGCGCCCGCGTTCGCCGGCGCTGGCGTTTTCGATTCGCGCGTTCTGGCCGACGCCGCCGACCGGGTGGCCAGCTTGTTTACCTCCGTGCACTGCCAACCGTCACAGAGGATTCTGAAGAGCGGCGCGCGGGAATGTAAACGCCGTTGAAGAACCGCTCTGTTTTGTGGGTTAAACATGAGCAGGAAGCTCTTGCGGGGACGTGCCGATTGCGCGTTTCGCAATCATCAGTGTGTCAGTACTCGTTAATACCCCAAAGCGGAGCGTTGGTGGGAGATCGGAGGCGGTCTTCCACCAACGGAGTCACATCCGTCGCGTGGGCAGAAATGCCCGCAAGCGGAAGGAGAACATGCGACGGCGCGGCAGGAAACACGTGCGGGAAAAAGTTCATCTCCGCCTGGAGCGCGACGCCGTTCAAATAGCCGAACATCAGGCAATCCTCCACCCGGTCGGAAGGGGTGCCTTCCACCAGCGCGACCAGGGCGGAATCGTGACCCTCCTTGGCTGCACGCCATTTTTCAATCCAGTTGCGAGCGATCCAGGGCGGCTCCTTCGCGTCGCGGAGCGCCACGATGATCATATCGGCCTCCATGGCGGCGGCGATGGCCCGGTCAAGCAAGGCGGGATCATACAGGAAGTGAAATTTCCACCAGGAGTACCGCATGTCATGGTCGTCGCGCAGGTTTTTGACGAGCGTGTCGTACAACGCAATAGCACGGCCATGCGTGAGTTCGTCCTCGTAAGCAACCACGAGGTGGAAGGGAAACTTCGGTTCCCAACGAACGGTTTCAGGAATGACTTCCAGCGAACTGGCGCTCATAGGCATGTTCAGGTTAAGGGACGGATCAAGAGACCTCGTCGCAATCCCTCGCGCCACCGTATTCATCAGACCTCCTTTTGGCGAAGTCGTTGGAAAAGCGGACCGGCAGGTGTGGCGCGTTGGCTTCATGGCGACTGTCACCAGTCTGATCGCTCTGGCGTGCATCACAACGCGAACGGTTACGGATATTGCACCTCGGACGGATTACGGATGCGGACGGCGAAAGCAGGACGTCGTCAGCCGGCGCAGAATTCACTGAACCATGCCCTGCGCGACCGCAAACCTCGTCAGGCCGGCGACGGTGTGGATGTCGAGCTTGTGCATGATATGCTCGCGGTGGGTCTCCACGGTGCGCACCCCGACCCCAAGTCGGCGGGCGATATCCTTGTTGCTAAGCCCTTCAGCCACGTGCACCAACACCTCGCGTTCACGGTCGGACAGGGCGAACGCGTGGGCGGGGCGGGCGTCACCGGGGCTGCCCTGAGCGAGTTCCTCCACCAGAACGCTCGACACTCCAGGACCGCAAAAGACCTCACCCGCGCTTACGGCGCGAATGGCGCGCACCAGTTCATCGGGCGAACTGTCCTTCCGCACGAAGCCGCGCGCACCGAGCCGGAAAACTTGCGTGATGTATTCGCGATTGTCGTGCATGGTGAGCACCAAGACGCGGGCTCGGGGCGCTTTTTTCCGCAAGCGCGAGATGGCTTCCAGTCCGCTCATGCCCGGCATGCTGATGTCCATGAGCACGACCTCGGGCTTCAACCGCGCCGCCTGCCGCAGGGCTTCTTCGCCGTTGCCGGCTTCGCCGACAATCGCAATCCCGGCTTCCGTAGCCAGGTGGGACTTGATGCCCTCGCGCACGAATGGGTGATCGTCCACAAGTAACAGGCGAATTTTTCGAGCGGCCATAATAGGAAAAGGTTAGCTGGAAAGCACGGGAAGGCGGCCCGCGGGTGTGACGCGGCGCGTTTGCGGCGTCAACTCCACGACCAGTTGCGTGCCCGCGCCGGGAGAGGATTCCACCGAGCAAATCCCGCCGACCAGCCGGACGCGTTCCTCAATGTCCATCAACCCCATGCCCGCATCTTTCGCAGCGCCGAGGCTCAACACGCTCTGATCAAACCCGCGTCCATCATCACGCACGCGAAACCGGAGACCGCCATCGTCGCACGCGAGTTCCACCGTCACCCGGCGCGCGCCGGCGTGCTTTTCCACGTTCGTCAGGGCCTCCTGCGCGATGCGGTAGATGCTCAACTCAATGTCGGCGGGGAGCTTTTGCGGCGTGTCGGGGCACACCAGTTCAACCACGATGCCGGTACGTTCCCCAAATTCTGTGCACAAGCTGCGCAGCGCCGCCACCAGGCCGAGGTCATCCAGTTCACTCGGGCGAAGATTGCGGGAGATGCGGCGCACTTCCAGCATGGCCTTGTCCAGTAAGGCTCGAGTTTTCTCCACCTCGGCGCTCAACGCATTGTCCTCCTTTGGCAGGCGCGCCTCAACGGATTGGATGCGGAACTTCACGGAGGAGAGAAGTTGGTTGACACTATCGTGCAATTCGCGTGCGACCCGGCGGCGTTCCGCTTCCTGCGCGTGCAGAATCAACCGGGGCAATTCGCGCAGTTTCGCCTCCGCGGCCGCCTTCTCACGCTCGACCGCCTTTTTGCGCAGCGCGCTGAGCACGGAGGACGGCAGCCGCCGCAGGCTGGCCTTGAGGATGTAATCGTCCGCGCCTTCCTTGATGCAGGCGACGGCGACTTCTTCCGAGCGATTGCCGGTGACCAGGATGAAAGGGATGTCGGGGCGTTTCGCCTGCAGCAGATGCAACGCCTCCAGCGCATCAAATTCCGGCAGCGTGAAGTCCGAGAGCACGATGTCGGGCGGCGCGGTTTCGAGGACGGCGCGAAACTCTTCACGGGTTTGAATCCGCCGGGTTTTGAACGAAATCTCCTCGTCGCGCAACGCCGCCTCCATCGCCTCCGCGTCGCGCGCGATGTCTTCGATGATGACGATGTCCAGTTCCTTGTTCATGCGCGATGGAGTGTTCGGGTTTCTGTCTGGTTTTTAACTCCGCTGCCCCTGCGGGTCGAGCGAAAACCAGAGGTCTTGATCGAGTCCTCAACCGCGACAAACTTCTGCTCTTGGACTATCAATTTCAAATCACCGTCCCATGCGGTATGATCCCATTCTTGGGAATGACCACGATGCCGTCGCGAATGAAATAAAGCGGATGATCGACATTCTGCGGTTTGCCCGCTGGCGAAATCGTGACGTTGTCACCGATACGGGCATTCTTATCAATGATGGCATTTTCGATGCGGGTGTTCTGGCCGACGCCGATCCGCGGCACGCCCGCCGCCTCATATTCCAGAATGGAGTTGTACGACTCGTAATAATCGCACCCGAGCAAGATGACCCGCTTCAATTCGCTGCCGGCGCCCACGATGCTGCGGATGCCGACGATGCTCTGAATGATTTTGGCGTGGTTGATGATACATCCGTCGGAAATCACGGCGTGGTCGATCTGCGCCCCGTTGATTTTGGACGCCGGCAGAAAGCGGGGCCGGCTGAAAATCGGCGTCGCCATGTCAAAGAAATTAAACCGCGGCAGCTCGGAAGTCACATCGAGGTTGGCCTCAAAAAAGGAACGGATGGTGCCGATGTCCTCCCAGTAACCCTGGAACACATACGAAAAAACGCGATGCGTTTGAATCGCGCCCGGAATGATGTGCTTGCCGAAATCGGTCATCGTGTTGTCCAGCAACTTCAGCAGGACGTCCCTGTTGAAAACATAGATGCCCATCGACGCCATGAACAATTCACCGTCGCCTTCAATGCCAAGTTGTGGATACCACGCCTTGTCCAACTTCAGCGAATCCAGCACCCCCACGTCTTTCGGCTTTTCGACAAAGCGCGTGATGCGCCGGTCCTGGTCGATCTGCATGATGCCCAGCGATTGGGCCTCGCCGCGCGCGACCGGAATGGTGGCAATGGTCAAATCAGCATTCGTCTCGGCATGCTGGTTGATGATGGGGCGGAAATCCATGCGGTACAATTGGTCACCGCTGAGAATCAGCGCGTATTCAAATTCGTGATTCAGCAAGTGAATCAAATTCTTGCGCACGGCGTCGGCCGTGCCTTGATACCAGGAAGCGTCCGAAAAGGTTTGCTCGGCGGCCAGCAGTTCCACGAACCCGCCGGAAAAATGGTCGAACTTATAGGACTGCGAAATGTGGCGATGCAACGAAGCGGAATTGAATTGGGTCAACAGATAAATGCGCCGCAGCCCCGAATTGATGCAGTTGGAGATGGGAATATCGACCAGCCGATATTTTCCCGCCAGCGGAACGGCCGGTTTGGCGCGCTCTTTGGTCAGTGGAAACAACCGCTTCCCCTGCCCGCCGCCCATGATGACAGAAAGCACATTGCTCGTGTTCGCGGTTTGCCGGCTGGTTTGAGCCATAATGAAATCCTTACTTGTGAATGGTCATGCGGATTTATAACGTTCCGGTCGGCAAAAGTAAATCAAAACGGTCAATTAACTTTTCCTATGTGCGGCATCGTCGGCTACGTCGGCAGGCACGACGCAGTTCCCATCATTCTCGAAGGACTGCGACGATTGGAATATCGCGGCTACGACAGCGCCGGGCTTTCCGTGCTGTGCGATGGCGCACTGCAAACGCGCAGGAAAAAGGGGAAAATTGACGAGGGTCTCGCCAAACTCCTCGAAGCGAGCACGGTGAGCGGCCAGATCGGCGTCGGCCACACGCGTTGGGCCACGCACGGCCCGCCCTCGGATGACAACTCGCATCCACACCTGGATCAAAGCGGCAAGATCGCCGTCGTCCACAATGGGGTCATCGAAAACTACGACCGCATCAAGGAACGGCTGCTCCAGGACGGGCATCAATTCCACTCCTCCACCGATACCGAAGTGCTGGCACATTTGATCGGCGAACATTATGAAAAGACAAAAGGCCGGCCCAACAATGAACGGACTCACCACCCACTCACCCTTTCCATCATCAACGCCCTCAAGGAAGTCATCGGCACCTATGGCATCGCCGTCGTCAGCGCGGACCATCCGGGCTTGATCGTCGGCGCGCGACGCGGGTCGCCGCTCCTCATCGGAGTCGGTGACAAGGAGAACTTCCTCGCCAGCGACGCCAACGCGATTATCGCACACACGCGCAAGGTGGTTTATCTGAACGATTATGACGTGGCAGAAATCACCGCCGACCAATTTCACGTCACCAATCTAGGCGCGGACACGGCGAAAGTGCAGATCAGCCAGCTCGAATTCAGCCCCGAAGCCGTCGAACGCGGCGCGTTTCCGCATTTCATGCTCAAGGAAATCTTCGAGCAGCCGCGAACAGTGGAAAACGCCATTCGTGGACGCATTGACCATGAGGAAGCCACCGCCAGGTTTGGCGGATTAAACCTGTCCACGACGGAGTTGCGCGCGGTGGATCGCCTGGTGCTCACCGCCTGCGGCACAAGCTGGCACGCCGCGCTCGTCGGCGAGTATTTGATCGAGGAACTGGCGCATATCCCGGTCGAGGTTGAATATGCCAGCGAATTCCGCTATCGCAACGCGCCGTTGGAGAAAAACACACTGGTGCTGGCCATCACGCAGTCAGGCGAAACGGCCGATACCCTTGCCGCGTTGCGCGAAGCGAAGCGGCGCGGGCACAAAGCGCTGGCCATCTGCAATGTCGTCGGCAGCACCATCGCGCGCGAAGCCGACGGCGGTATTTATCTGCACGCCGGGCCGGAGATTGGCGTGGCGTCCACGAAAGCGTTCACGTCGCAAGTGTCGGCGCTGACGCTGCTGGCGCTGTTCATGGGACGCATCCGGATGTTGTCCTCCAGTCGTGGCAGGCAACTGATTCGCGCCTTGGAAGCCCTGCCGCAACAGATCGAGAGCGTCCTCGCACAAAACGATCATATCAAACGCATCGCCTTGAATTATTCCCAGGCCGGAGATTTCTTTTTCATCGGGCGACAATATAATTTTCCGGTGGCCCTGGAAGGCGCGCTCAAGCTGAAGGAGATTTCCTACATCCACGCCGCCGGTTATCCCGCGGCGGAGTTGAAACACGGGCCCATCGCCCTGATTGATGAAAAGACTCCGAGCGTGGTCCTCATTCCGTCGGATGCGCTCTACGAGAAAGTCCTGAGCAACTTGCAGGAGATCAAAGCGCGGCACGGTCCGCTCATCGCGCTCGCCACGGAAGGCAACAACCGCCTCGCCAAACAAGTGGATGAAATCATTTACCTGCCGGCGGCCATGGAACAGATTTCACCCTTGCTCGCCGTTGTTCCCTTGCAACTGCTCGCCTACCACATCGCCGTGGCGCGCGGCTGTGACGTGGACAAACCGCGCAATCTTGCCAAGAGCGTGACCGTGGAATGAACGACGGGTGATGTCCTGCCTGATTTGAGGGCTGATTTTTCCCGCTAGACTTCCCGGCCCAATGCTGTAAAAAGGAAGAAATCTCGACACTCAATCTTTGAAAATAAACAAGTAAGCAGAATATGAAAATGGAAACAAAACGGCATTTGATCACCCTTCTGGGTTTTGCGTTGTGCGCCAGTCTGGTTCACGCTGACGACCAGTCCGCCTTGAAAACCGAGAAGGAGAAGGTCAGTTACGGCATCGGCATGAACATCGGCAGCAACCTCAAACGTCAGTCCTACGATGTGGAGGTCGATTTGATCGCGAAGGGCATCAAGGACGTTCTCAGCAGCAACACCACTCTGTTGACCGAACAACAGGCGCAGGAAGCCATCATGAGTTATCAGAAGGAATTGCGCGCCAAGCAGGAGGAGAAAAACAAACAACTCGCGGAAAAGAATAAAAAGGCCGGCGAGGATTTTCTGGCCGCCAACGCCAAGAAACCCGGCGTCGTTACCCTGCCCAGTGGGTTGCAATACAAGGTGATCACCGAAGGCACGGGCGACGTTCCCAAAAACGGCGACACTGTGACCGTGAATTACAAAGGCACGTTGATCGATGGAACGGAATTCGACAGCTCCTACAAACGGGGGCAGCCAGCAACCTTCAACGTGAACGGCGTCATCAAGGGCTGGACCGAAGCGTTGCTCATGATGAAGACCGGCTCCAAACAGGAATTGTATATTCCGGCCAGTCTGGCTTATGGCGATCGCGGGCAGGGTGCCAAGATTGAACCCGGCTCGACGTTGATTTTCGAGGTCGAACTGGTTTCCACCAAGTCACCGCAACCAACCACCAGCGACATCATCAAGGTGCCGTCAGCCGAGGAACTCAAAGCCGGCGCGAAGATCGAAGTGATCAAGCCGGAAGATGTCAACAAAGCGAAAGCCGAAGAAGCCAAGCCGGCCAAGCCGGAAGACGCGAAGCCGAAGTAAGGGCTTCCCGACCAGAAAAGTTAGTTCGTTTGTAGCCGTAGAAGACCCTGCTTGGAACAACTCGGGGGGACGACACGCGCTATTCTCACGCGTTTCGCAATTTCGCCAATCAACCGCGCATCATTCTACTTTCGCGCACGCGTGAATTTCAAAGTGGCGTCCGCCTGAACCGATGACCAGCAGCTTCATTGCATCAACAGCGAACTTTCAGTCCCTCAAGCGCGGCGAGTTTTGACGCCTTGGGATCAAAGCTCCAAAAAGTGTCGCACTTGAGCGCGAGCGCTGAGGCAACGTGAAGCAAATCGTAGGTGCGGAAGCCATGCCGCGCGGTGTGGCGCAATGCGAGTTCCTCGAATTGCCGCTCCAGATTGCCGATGGGTACAACCGCGTTGCGGATAAAGCTCTCCTTCGTCAGGTCGTCTCGGAAATTTGCCTGCGCCAGCGCCGCCTGCTCCGCTGTGACAAAATGTTGTCCCGGCGAACGGCCGAAGAAAACGTGAAGTTGAAACGCGTTGATGACTTCCAAACGATGCAGCCATGTCACCGGTAGCGGACCGGTCGCACCTCGCTCCGCTCGCGCCACCAAGCGGTCAGCTTCGGTACTGTCCGGCAGTTCCAGGTACGTGCGGGTGAAAAAGTTGGTGTCGGCGTAGGGAGTCATTCGCCGCGAATGAGTTTGTCCACCTTGCGAACTTGGGCGGCAGGAATCATCTTGGGAAAAATCGCCCGCCGGCGCGCGGCAAAATCCGGCAACGTGATGGTCTTGCGGGCGGACGCCTCCGATTGGATGGAATAAATGCGGCCGTCGCGGCGCTTGACCTGCACCACGCCCTCGCGGTCGCAGGCATCCAGCACCGTTGCTGGCTCGCGGTCAAGTTGTCGCACAGTGAAAGTCTTCATGTCGGACAATATGTCGGCGCTGGCCGATTTAGTCAAGCATCGACTGCGCTTCGAATCCTGGCGCCGTAGGCGCGAAGACTTTGTCGGACCAACACCAACACTGAATTTGGTTCCCTTGGGAGCGGCTTAAGGCAAATGTCACTCCTGATGGCGCTTGGAAATTGTTTCGGGCGGGTTCTACAAAGATGACGCCCCTGACGGGGCTAACAGCGAGTGCGTGCCGGGCGACTGCGCCAGTTTCCAAATCGGCGAGTGCTCGCGCCCACCTGAACCGATGACGAGGAGCTTCATGAAAGGCTTTTCCGCAGATTACGCAGATGGCGTGCTTTTAGAAAGTCGAATTTCCAACTGAAATGATCCCCATTCATGACCTATTTGAATGGAAGGCTGCTAAACTCGACGGGCGCGGTTTTCTTTTGGTCATCAGCCTCCTTTGGCAAATATCGCAATGCAAGCCGCGCCGCACGGAAGAAATTGGGCAGCGGCTCTGTGCCTATCCATGTTGCGAGTTTAATTCGTCTGACACCGCCGCCAGCCTTGCGAACCTCAGCGTCAAAGTGCGCAGTCACTGAATCACGTTCTGCGAGAGGAACGAGGCGGAGTCGCTCCGTGAACAAACGATTCGCATTATGAAAGCTGGTGGCAAATGGGCAGGTCGCGCTACCGCTCGGCCATTTCAGTACGAAGGCCAGGTTCCCCGTAGCTCTGCCTGGGATTCTCCGATTTCGTGAGATGATGCGGCTGACGCGCGTATCGGATGTCTTCTCGGAAGCCAGCACATCTGCCGTGACGTAAAAGGGAGCATTCACCCCGCCTACCGATTTAATTCGGAGCGCAGCGACCCCAGCGCCTCTCAGCTTAAGCTCGTATGCTTCATCTGGGAGCGGTCGTTCGACACAACAAAAACTGATTGTTTTCGGGAATGAAACCGAATAACTCGGATTTGGCCGAACCCTGCCGCTCTGCGACTTTATCTTGATAGGGCAAAGTTTCTTGCCGTTTTGCAGGAGATAATCCATGTCTGCATCGTTGCTAACTCACGCGCGCCTCGCCTTTGCCCTTCACCACTTCGCCGATGAGCCAGGCTTTGTGCTTTCCCACGCGGATAAATCTCAGCACGGTATCTGCCTTGTCCGCCGACACAATGGCGACCATGCCGATGCCCATGTTGAAGACTTGATACAATTCATCGTCCGGCACACCGCTCTTTTCTACGATGATCTGGAAGATTCGCAACATGTCCCACGAGCCTTTGCGGATGACGACGTCGCAATTCTTCGGCAACACGCGCGGTATGTTGTCGACAAAACCACCGCCCGTGATGTGGGCAAATGCTCTGATTGAATATTGAACGTTGGATGTTGAGCGTTGAGCGTTGAAACGCCGCAACAACTTTTGCACGAGCGGGCCGTAGCTGACATGGACTTTAAGCAACTCAGCGCCGATCGTATTCTTCAACTCCGCCACGTAGCCCTCCGGCTTGAGCTTCATCTGTTCGAAAAAGATTTTCCGCGCCAGTGAGTAGCCGTTGGTGTGCAGTCCGCTCGACGCGATTCCGATGACGACGTCCCCTGCCCTCACCGTTTTCTGGCCGTTGAGCATTTTGGATTTCTCCACAACGCCAACGATCGTGCCGCTCACATCATATTCGCCCGGCGCGTAAAAGTCAGACATCTGCGCCGTCTCACCACCAACCAGTGCGCAGTGATTCTCCACGCAACCACGGACGAAGCCCGTGATGATCTGCTGGAAGACGTGCGGCTTCAACTTTCCGGTGCCGAGATAGTCGAGAAAGAAGAGCGGCTCCGCGCCCAGCACCGCTATGTCGTTGACGCAATGGTTGACGAGATCGTGGCCAATGGTGTCGTGCCGGTCCATCGCGAAGGCGATTTTCAATTTCGTGCCGACGCCATCGACGCTCGAAACGAGCACGGGCTGCTTGAACTTCTTTACGTTCAACGCGAACAGCCCGCCAAACCCGCCCACTTTGCCGAGCACTTCCGGGCGATGCGTGGAGGCGAGGAGCTCTGGTAGAGTGGCTTTGAGACGGTTGCCTAAATCGATGTCCACTCCGGCGGCCGCGTAAGCTTTTTGTTTCATCGTAAAATGCGGCGCGATTATTCCGTTGCCAACTCGCCACTGTCGAGTCTGGAAATGCACGAGGGTTTTTGATTTGCGACGCGCCAGCGATTCATTAACCTCCTCAGCACATTCAACAACAACGCAACATGAAAACCAATCGCCGCCAATTTTTGAGAAATGCCGGGATGGGTCTGGGCACGATCGGAGTGATCGGCCAATCCACTTTTGCCGCCGAAGCGCCAAAGCAACCAAGCTTCATTACTCGCTCATCCAAAATGAAGCTCGGCACCGTCACCTACAACATCGCCAAGGACTGGGATGTCCCGACGATCATCAAGTACTGCACCGAAACGAAATTCCAGGGCGTCGAGCTGCGCACCTCCCATGCGCATGGTGTGGAGGTGACGTTGAACACACACCAGCGTGAGGAAGTGAAACAGCGTTTCCGCGATTCGCAGGTTGAATTGATGGGCCTCGGCAGCGCGTTTGATTTTCATACTCCCGACCAGGCCAAGCTGCGCGCGGAGATTGCGGCCACCAAGCAATACATCATCCTTGCTCACGATGTCGGCGCTCCCGGCGTCAAGGTTCGCCCCAACGGTTTGCCCAAAGAAGTGCCGCCGGAGAAGACGCTGGAGCAGATCGGCAAGTCGCTGCATGAACTCGGCGACTTCGGCGACAATCACGGCGTGCAAATGCGCCTGGAAGTTCACGGCCAGGCCACGTCGCTCGTGCCCAATATCAAGACCATCATGGACGTGGCCAACCACAAAAGCGTCGGTGTTTGCTGGAACTCCAATCAGAGCGACCTCGAAGGCGAAGGTTTCGACCATAACTTCAATCTCGTGAAGGACAAGATTTTCACCGTCCACATGCGCGATCTTTATCTCGACGAGTATCCGTTCCGTAAACTGCTGACGCGCCTGAACGAAAACGGCTTCACTGGTTATTGCCTGGCCGAAATTCCGGAGAGCAAAGATCCGCTGCGGGTGATGAGATATTTCCGTTCGCTCTGGCTCGCGTATCAGAATTTGCTCTGATCGCTTAATCCGGCAGCGGTTTTCCTTTGGTCTCCGGCGCCAGCCAGATCAGGAACAAACCCAACGCGTAAATCAACGTCACGACCGCGCCCGCCTGCGCATAACTGCCGCCGTAATGCGTCACAAGCTGGCCTTGCGTTATGGCGCCGACGGCGGCAAGAATCCGTCCCGCGTTGAAGCAAAGTCCCTGACCCGTCGCGCGCGACCGCGTGGGAAACAACTCCGGCAAATACAACGGGAGCCAGCCATAAAACGCCGCCGTAAACGCGCCGGCCAAAAATGCGCCGACGATGAACGCGGCTCCGAATTCACTTACCGCGCGAAACAGCACACCGCAGGTGATCAGCGAACCGAGACACAGCGCAAAATACGCCGGTCGCCGCCCCATCCGCGCGCCAATCGCCGGCCCAATGAAACAACCGATTATGGCGCCGACCGACATAACGAACATCGTGATACCTTTGACTTGTGGCAACGCCTTGCCCGCCATTTTATCCGCCCACAACGGCAGCCATTGCACCGAACCCCAGGTGCCGATCAAGGCCACGGACGCGAAAGCGATGGCCAGCAACGTCGTCTTCCACAGGTTGCGCCCGAAAACTTCGGCGAGCGGATGCGTCGTGCGGGTCTTCACCGCTTCCTTCCAGCGATGCGATTCCGGCACTTTGAGACTGATCCATAATGCGAGCAATGCCGGCACCGCTCCCGCCAGCATCACCCAGCGCCACGAATCCGGCTTCACCGGGATGATCCAGGTCATCAGGCCGATCAGCGCGTAACCAAAGTTCGCCGCCGCGCCGATGACTCCGGCCATGAGCGGACGCTTGTCTTCCGGCCAACACTCCATCACCAACGCCACTCCGAGCGACCACTCTCCACCCATGCCCAACGCCGCAAAGAACCGAAACAGCCCAAACTGCCACGCCGCGCCTGCAAAGTAACACGCCCCGGTAAAGATCGAATACGTGATGATGCTGGTCACCATCGCGCGCACACGACCCAGCTTGTCCCCGAGCCAGCCGAAGAGAAGCCCGCCGGTCGCTGCGCCCATTAAGAACAAGGCCGTGATGTAGCCCATCCACGGGCCGACCTGCTGGTCGGCCTGGGTGCCGAGCAATTCCTGCAACGCGGGCCGCGCGACGACGGGGAAGATCGCCATCTCCAAACCGTCAAACATCCACCCTAAAAATGCCGCGACCAACACCAGCCACTGGGCTTTGTCGATTTTTGCAGTCTCAGTCATTGGCATATTTCGGCTCGGATTTGTTGGCGGTTGTGCATCGTGTGGTTCGTTGGAACGGCATAACGAAATGGCTTCAAAGCGCCGAGGTCAATGCTTAATTTGGAAATTAGAATTTGCGGGGCGCTCAGTTTATGACTAAATAACCTTATGCGCTGGCGAATGATTTTCCTCATCTCGGCGGCTATGAACGTAGCCTTGGCTGCGGCCTGGTATTTTTCCATCGGGCGGCCGTCGTCGAGCACCTATTCCATCAGCATCCCTTTCGGATCATCGGCTTCCACCACCAATCTAATCAAGACCAACATCGTCGTCCGTCGCCAGTTCTTCACGTGGCGCGAAGTGGAATCGTCCGACTATCCCACGTACATCGCCAACCTGCGCGACATCGGTTGTCCGGAACAAACCATTCGCGACATCATCGTGGCCGACGTCAATCAACTTTACGCGCAAAAACGCGCCACTGAAATCATGACCGCCGACCAGCAATGGTGGCGCTCGCAACCCGACACCAACCTCGTGGCAGCGGCGGCCGCCAAACTTCGCGCCCTCGAAGCGGAGCGGCGCGCGCTCCTGACCCGCCTGCTGGGTCCAAACTGGGAACCGCCTGAGTTGACCGGTGTTTTCACCAACCTTCCACCCTCGAAAAGTGGCGTGGTGCTTAACGGCCCGGTTCTCGGCGCTCTCTCAGCAGAGACCAAGGAAGCCGTGCAAGCCATCAGTGCGCGGGCGGCGGAGCGGGCGCAGGCGTATCTCGAAGCGCAACGCGCCGAAGGCAAGTCACCCGATCCCGCAGAACTGGCACGTCTCCGCCAGCAAACGCGCGATGAACTCTCGCGCATCCTGACGCCGCAACAGGTTGAAGAATTCCTCCTGCGCTATTCCGCCAATGCCGCCACTCTCCGCAATGAACTGCGCGGCTTCGATGTCACCCCGGATGAATTCCGCAATCTTTTCCGCGCGCGCGATGCCATCGATCAGCAGATTGCGCTTTATTACAGCGGCGACGACCCCGCCAGCTTGCAACAACGCAAACAATTGGAAGCACAACGCGACGCAGCCATGAAGCAAGCGCTGAGTCCCGACCGCCTCGAACTCTATCAGCTCAGCAAAGATCCCGGCTTCCAGCAGGCGCAGGCGACAGCGCAGAAATATGGCACGCCGCCGGAGGCCGTTCTGCCGCTTTACCGCATCAACCAAGCCGTCGAACAGGAGCAGCAACGCATCCGTACCGATCCTACCCTCAGCGCTGAACAACGGCTGGAACAATTACAGGCGGTGCGCGCCGACCATGAAAAATCCCTGCTCGCCATTCTGGGCGAAGATGGCTTCAAACGCTACCAGCAGGAAACTAATTCCGCTCCTTCAAGAACACCGTGAGCGAATGCAAACCGATCGTGATGGTCGCCCTCGCTCAGATGACTTGTTTCCCTCCCGTGCCTCGCCCCGTGGAATAAACGCTTCGGGAACTCCGGCAGTCACGCGAGCTATTCCACGGGGCAAGCCCCGTGGAATAAAGGCTTCAGGAACTCGCCACGTCAGGATTGCTATTCCACGGGGCGAGCCTAAATTCACCGCCTCATGAACAACGAGTTGAACGAACAAGTGCAGGCTGCGGCGGGCTGGATCAAAACTTTGCGCGCCGAAATTGGCTGCGTCATCGTCGGACAGGAACAATTGGTGGAGCGACTGCTCGTCGGCCTGCTCGCCAATGGGCACGTGCTGCTCGAAGGCGTACCCGGTCTCGCGAAAACCCTTTGCGTCCGCACGTTGGCCGCGGCAGTTCAGGCCTCGTTTCATCGCATCCAGTTCACGCCCGATCTGCTGCCCGCCGACATCGTCGGCACGCTGATCTACAATCCGCAGGACGGAAAATATCACGCGACGAAAGGTCCGGTCTTCGCCAACTTCGTCCTCGCCGACGAAATCAATCGCGCGCCAGCCAAGGTGCAATCGGCATTGCTGGAGGCGATGCAGGAACGCCAGGTCACGCTAGGAGGCGACACGATGCCGCTGCCGTCTCCGTTCCTCGTGCTCGCGACAGAAAATCCCATCGACCAGGAAGGCACATATCCGTTGCCCGAAGCGCAGGTGGACCGTTTCATGTTCAATGTGGTGCTGGATTATCCGTCGTTCGATGAAGAGCGAAGAATTCTCGACCGCATGGCGTTCACGGCGCCGGAAACCCAGATTAAACCCGTCGTCACTGCCGCCGAGATTTTGCAAACGCGCAAGGTCGTGGATCAAATCCACGTGGACGAGAAGGTGCGCGATTACATCGTGCATCTGGTGTTCGCCACGCGCCGACCGGAGCAATACAAGCTGGACGTGAAACATTTCATCCAGTTCGGCGCGTCACCGCGCGCGACGATTTACCTGACACTGGCCGCCAAGGCGTGGGCGTTGTTGCAGGGCCGCGCTTATGTCACACCCGAAGACGTGAAGAGCATCGGCCCGGATGTGTTGCGGCATCGCATCATCCTCACCTACGAAGCCGAGGCGCAGGCGGTGACAAGTGACGCTATCATCAACAAAGTTTTCAACACCGTGCCCGTGCCGTAAAATAAACGAAGAAGAAAACGAAAATGAAATCTGTTTGTCCTCGAACTGTTAACCCGCAACCCACATCGTATGCGTCTGCTATTTAGTCTAGCCTTAGTAATCGGCGGCATTTGTCTTTGTCTCCTTGATACACTTGCCCGCGCGCTCACGAACGCCCCCACGTTGTCCTACTATAAGAAGCAGCTCCAGTCATTTCCTATAAAGGAAACATACAGCAGAACGGAACTCGCCGACGCGGTTTGGCAAGTGTGGACGAATCAAGTGACTTTGCCGGATCAGAGCATGTATACTGTGGCCGACTTGAAGGAGGCGGTGGTCAGACCCTTGGTAGGGACTCACCAAGATTCCTGTGACCGGGGCGTATTCGAGCACGCAATCGGGAAAGTTGTAGGTTATGGGGGGCGTTCAGACACAAGGCCGGCAGTCTCCGGTTTTTTTGCCATGCTCGTCGGAGCATTTTTACTTGGGGGAGTTCTCTTCCCCGCCCGAAGCAAGAAGCGTCATGAAAGTGCCATCTAACAATCGAAGAGCTTTTAGCAAGATGTAGGATGACAGTCACCGAACTGCTTGAATCCGTCCGCCGCGTGGAGGTGCGCACCAACCGCATCGTGAACGACATGATGGTCGGCGCTTACCTCAGCCATTTCAGGGGCCGCGGCATGGACTTCGAGGAACTGCGCGAATACATGCCCGGCGACGACGTGCGCGACATTGACTGGAAC
This sequence comes from Verrucomicrobiota bacterium, assembly GCA_016200005.1. Classification (NCBI taxonomy): domain Bacteria; kingdom Pseudomonadati; phylum Verrucomicrobiota; species Verrucomicrobiota bacterium. The sequence continues at coordinate 43,450 of JACQFP010000027.1, forward strand.
GTCACCAATCGCATGGGGCGGCCGTTCGTGAAGCGTTTCCGCGAGGAACGCGAACTCACGATGGTGCTCGCGCTGGACATCTCGGCGTCGTCGGCGTTCGGATCATTGCGCCGCAGCAAGCGGGAATTCGCCGCCGAGATCGCCGCCACGCTCGCCATCTCAGCCACGCGCAGCAGGGACAAAGTCGCGCTGCTGCTGTTCACGAACCAGATCGAATTGTTCCTGCCGCCGCGCAAGGGACGTCGCCACATACTCCGGGTGATCCGGGAAATGCTTTTCCACGAGCCGAACCAGCGCGGCACAGATATTCCGGCGGCACTGACCTTTTTGAATCACGTCGTCCGTCGCCGCGCCATGGTTTTTCTGCTGACGGATTTCTTGCATAGCTACGGCGATGCGCAGCGTTGGAGTTCACGCTTTAGCGTGCTTCCGGACAAGCTGAAGCTTGAACTCCAACCCCAGCGCGACGTGATTCAGGAGTTGGGCCTCACTAACTCGCGGCACGATCTCGTGTGTCTGCACCTGCACGACCCACGCGAAAGCTCGTTACCCGACGCCGGCCTGTTGACCATTGAAGACGCGGAGACGGGCGAGTTGTTGGAAATTGATTCCGCCCGATCCACGGTGCGCGAACGGTTCGCGCGCACGAACGCCGACCGCCTGGCGGAACTGGATCGCGCGTTGAATCGCGCCGGAGTCGAGACGCTACGCTTCAACACCGCCGAACCGTTTGCTCAAACACTGCAAAGTTTCTTTGAGCTGCGACGAGGGAGGAGAAGGGGATGAGCATCGGAGGTCAGACGTCAGAAACCAGAAGTCAGAAGCCGCTCCGCCGTGCGGCTTGGTTTGGAATTCGGATGTTATGCAGCCTGCCTTTGGTTGCGTGCGCTCAACTCACCAACGACATCCCACCGCTGCGCCCGCCCCATGCCGAAATCCCACCGACGTTTTGGGAGCAACACACAGCGGGTGTCTGCATCGCTGGATTGGCTGTGCTCCTGATCGCCGGGTTGGTAGTGTGGCTCGCGCTGCGACCGAAGCCGCCAGTCATCGTTCCGCCGGAAGTTCAGGCGCGAAACGAGTTGGCAGGGCTGCGCAACCTGACCGAAGACGGTGTGGTCTTGAGCAAGGTGTCGCAAGCTGTGCGCCGCTATTTCGCCGCAGCTTTCGCTTTGCCGCCGGGCGAGTTCACCACTGCGGAGTTTTGCCAGGCCATTACGGCGAATGAACAAATCGGATCGGAGCTTGCGACTTCCACTGGCGATTTTCTGCGTCGCTGTGATGAGCGCAAGTTTGCGCCGTCAGTTGGTGGGGCGACAATTGGCGCGCCCGCCCGGGCCTTGGAACTCGTTGAATTGGCCGAAGCCCGTCGGGCGGGAAGAAAAGTTGATAGTTGATAGTTGAGAGTTGATAGTTGGGACTATCAACCATCAACTAAGCAGCGCGTGAGCGAGAGCTTCCAGTTTCAATATCCGTGGGTGCTGGCGTTGCTGGCGTTGTTGCCGGTTTATGCTTTGTTTGTCGGGAGCGCGGGCAAATTGTCGGCGCTGCGATTTCCGGGCGCGGAGATTGCCCGGGCGGCGGGTGTGGCGGCGCGTGCGGCGGCCGGGCGCTTATTGTTGTTTCTCCGATTGCTAACGGTGGCTTTGCTCATTGTCGCGCTGGCTGGACCGCGTTTTGCGAACGACCGCACCGAAACGCAGGTCAGCGGCGTGGACATCATGCTGGTGCTCGATTTGTCGTGGTCCATGATGGCGCTCGACATGGGCAAGCCGGGCGAGCGCGTGTCACGCTTTGACATTGCATCGTCCGTGATCGAGGACTTCATTCGTCGTCGGCCCAATGATCGCATCGGGTTGATCGCTTTTTCCGCCGTGCCGTATGTGGTCAGCCCGCTGACGCTCAATCACGACTGGCTGGCGCGGGGGTTGAATCGGTTGCATGTGGGAATCATTCGCGAACTCGGCACTGCCATCGGCGACGCCGCTGCCGCAGCGGCCAAGCGGCTCAAATCCGTGAAGGACAGCAAGAGCCGCATTATCATCCTGCTGACCGACGGCGACAACAACAAAGGCGAGATTGATCCCGTGCCCGCCGCGCAACTCGCCGCTGCGTTGGGGGCAAAGATTTACACCATCGGCATCGGAATTGAAGAGCCGTGTCAGTTGCCCAAGTTCAATCCCGCCACGGGAAAACTGGAACTCGATCCGAACGGCAACGCAATTCCGACGCTCACCTTGCAACCCGCCAACTACACGGTGCTCGACAAAATGGCGAAACTTGCTCGCGGGCGATCTTATCGGGCCAAAAACCGGAGCGAGCTGCAAAACATCTACGACGAAATTGATCAGCTTGAACGCACGGAGGTGAAGCTGCGACGCTTCACAACTTACACGCCACTGTTCCAATGGCCGCTGCTGGTGGCACTGGGATTGTTCGGGCTGGAACTGGCGCTGGCCAACACCAGAATGCGGAGGGTACCGTGAAGATAAAAATCCGAAATCCGAAATCCGAAATCCGAAACAAATCCCAATTCCGGATTTCAAATGAAGGAAACAGGTGCGCTGGGTTTGGAGCATTCGGATTTCGGCATTCGCATTTGTTTCGGATTTCGAGCTTCGGATTTCGGATTTTCTTCCCATGAACTTCGCCCTACCTCAACTCGCCGAACCACGCTGGCTCTGGCTCGCGGTGCTCGGCCCTTTGTCGCTTGTGGCATTGCATCGTTACTCGGCCTGGGCGCGACGGCGGCAGCTTGCGCAACTGGCCGCGCCGAAATTCCTCGGTGACCTGACGCGGTCGCACAGTCCGGCGCGACGCGCGTTCAAGCACGCAGTGCTCGTGCTGGCCATGGCGGGCATCGGATTGGCGCTCGCACGACCGCAATGGGGCGAACAGGAAAACGCCGGACAATCGCTCGGCGAGGACATCATGTTCGTGGTGGATTGTTCACAGAGCATGTTGGCGGCGGACGTGACGCCGAATCGGCTGCAGCGCGCGAAGCTGGCCATTCTGGATTTCGTGCAGCGCCGAGGGCGCGGGCGTGTCGGGCTGGTGGCATTCGCAGGGCAGGCATTCCTGCAATGCCCGCTGACGTTTGATTACGGCGCGTTCGAGGACGCGCTGACTGCATTGGACGAGAAAACGATTCCGGTGCCGGGCACGGACATTGGACGCGCACTGAACGAGGCGTTTCAGGGAATGGAAAAGCTCGATCGCCGCAAGGTGATGGTGCTGATCACAGACGGCGAGGATTTGGAGAAGGGCGGCATCCGTGCGGCACAAGACCTCGCAACCAACGGCGTCGTGGTATTCACGCTCGGCGTCGGCACTCCGGCGGGCGCGCAAATCCAGGTCTTGAACGAGCAAGGCAAGCCCGCGTTCCTCCGCGACTCAAAGGGCGCGATTGTGCGCAGCCGTTTGGATGAAGCGACGCTGCGGGCAGTTGCCCAAGCCACGCGAGGAAGCTATCATCCGCTTGGACCGGTGGGCGAAGGATTGATCGAAGTGAGTTCGGCGATTGAAACAATGGACGTGAGGGGAGATTCGGCGCGAGCGCGGCGATTTGCCATCGAGCGGTTTCATGTTCCAGTTGCGGCGGTGCTGTTGTTGGTCGTGATGGAATCGTTGATCGGAACCCGGAGACGTGCATTGACGAAAGTGGTTTCGGCTGGCCTGGCATTGGCGTTTGCCGCGTTCGGACCAAATTCATTTGCCGAATCGAGCGCCGATCGATCAGTCGCGCAGGGGTTGGCGGACGCGAAACAAACGATTCCGGTTACGCCGCTTGCCCCGTGGAATACCTGGCTCCAAGCTGACGCCGCTGCGCGAGTTGTTTATTCCACGGGGCGCGAGTTCTTCAATGCGGGCACTCGCAAGCTGAAGGACGAGCAATGGCGCGATGCAGAGCCGTTGTTTGAATCGGCCCTGGCGAGCCAGAAGGAAAATCTCCAACCGCCGACGCTTTACAACCTCGGCCTCGCGCGTTTTGCGCTGGGCGTGGACGAGTTGAAAAAATCTCCCGCCGGTAAAGCGACCGCTGCGAAGGCGCAGGCGACGGCGCTCGCCGCCGACGGAGCGGTTCAAGCGGCGACCGAGGCGCTGGCAAGCCAGGATTTGCAGAAGATGCTGGCAGCGTATCGGCGCGGACGAGGCGTGCGTCGGGAACTCAAGGCCGCAACTGCCGCGGTTCGGCGCGCAATGGAAGTGCATGGGAACGTTCTGGCGAAATGGCAGCGCGCTTCGGGAGATTTCAAAAGCGCGGTCGAGTTGAAGAACGATTACGCCGATGCCCGGCATAACGCCGATGTCGTGGATCGCCACATCGCTAAACTCGTGGATAGTTTGCGTGAATTGCAATCTGCGAAGATGTGCCTTGCCCAGAAGAGTGGTGCATTGGGCGAGGCATTGAAGGCGCTTAAGGGCAAGCTGCCGGCCCCGGACGGAAGTCCTGGGCCGGGTGAGGACGAGGACGATGAGCCATTCGGACCAAAGCCGGGAACACAGGAACCGCCCGGACGTGAAGGCCAGGAGATGAAGATTTCACCAGAGCAGGCGGGGCAACTGCTCGACGGTTTCAAATTGGGCGGCGATGCGCGACTTCCGATCGCTCAGGGAATTGAGGGCAGGCCGAAAGACCGAACGGGGCGAACCTGGTAACAACAACCAATTAAAAATGCAAAATGAAGAATGCAAAATGCCGGGCCGGAGGACCCGCGCTATTTTCATTTTTCATTTTTCATTTTTCATTTTTCATTGCGCTGGCGCGCAGCTTTCCAACGCGCCTGACCCGTTGATCACGCTGATGCAGTCACAACCTCCGATCATCACCGCGGCACCGACGCAAGTGGTGGCCAGGTTCGACCCCCCGCTTGTTCGGGTGGGCGAAGAAGCCACGTACCGCGTGGCTTTGGACGCGCTGCTCGACTCCATCGACTGGCCTGACAAAACGCCGGCCTCAGGTGGATTACAACTGCATCCGAGCGCGCGGGGACAGACCTTTCGAGTGTTCGGCCAAACTCTGCGACCGTTCAGCGCCTTCAATTTTCGCGCGAGGAGCGAGCAGCCCGGCACGTTTACGATTCCGGCATTTACAGTTCAAGCCTATGGCCGGCCGGTTCGCATTCCCGCCGCCCAATTGCAGGTCGTGGCCACAAATACGATCGGTTCAATGACCTCACCCCGGCTCGCATTGCAAATCCTGGCCACCAACATCTTCGTCGGGCAATCGGTGAAAGTGCGCGTGACGGTAGCCGGCATGCCGCCGGGTGTGGTTCAGGGTTTGTCGCAAATGGAGATCAGGGAGGACGGGGTCATGATGGATCGAAGCCTCACGCGGCAGCGCATTGAAACGCGAACGGTGAACGGCACAAACATCGCGACCTTGATTTACGAGACCGAGATCATTCCCATTACCGTCGGGGAACTTCCGCTCGCTGCGCAGGGTTTTCTGTCAGACAATTTGTTTGGTGGATCAATTACGATCACGGGTTCGGTCACCGTCGCCACTTTGCCGCCGACCTTGACGCTGGTTGACTCCGATCCGGTAACGGTGCGGGTTCGTCCGCTGCCGAGGAAGGGTGAACTGCCGGGATTCAACGGGGCCATCGGAAGTTTTGCCATCGACCCGCCGACGCTCGCCTCCAACGCTGTCCGGGCAGGCGACCCGGTCAAGCTGATCGTCACGATTCGCGGCCAGGGTAATCTCACCCGGTTGCTGCCACCCACGCCACCGCAGTCAGGAGGTTGGCAGCTTTTTGCCGCGAGCAGCGACAACGCAATCCCGCAACTGATCCAGGCGCGGGGCTTCGCCACATTCATCTTCACACTGATCCCGACCTCCGTGGACGTGCGTGGCACTCCCCCGATGCCGTTCAGCTACTTCGACCCCGACCGCGCCGTTTACGCAGACCTGACGATCCCGTCCGTGCCGCTGACAGCGAAGCCCAGTCAACAACCAACCGATACTCAGGCCGTAGCGCAAGCGGAGGCGCCGCCGGCGCGCCGTGAGAAGGAACTGCGCCTGAGCGAACTGGCGACCAAACCCGGCGCAACTACTGTTAGCCTTGTGCCGTTGCCGCTGCGAAAATGGTTTCCGTTTTTGCAAATCGCTCCCGTGCTGGGATTCCTGGCGCTGTGGGGATGGGATCGCCGGCGACGTTTTCTTGAACGGCATCCGGACATTGTGGTGCGGCGACGGGCGCGACGCGAATTGCGCCGGGCCAGACGCCAACTCCGAAACGCTATCAGCCAAAGTGACGCGGCAGGGATCGCGAGTTGCGGCGTGAAAGCAATGCGTGTGGCGGTGGCACCACACTTTCCGGCAGAACCGCGGGCCTTGGTTGGCGCGGATGTTTTGTCGTTGCTGAGCGAAAAGGATCAAAAAGGCCGGGCGGGCGCAACCGTCCGTGAACTGTTTGATAAAGCGGACGCGGCCCGATTCAGCACCAAGCCGGCAGCTTCGAGCGACCTGCTGGCTGGACAAACTGAAATCGAGCGCGTGCTCGACCAACTGGAGGAGAAGTTGTGACCGCCGTGCTTCGGATGGCAATTCTCACAGTCACGCTTCTGGGCCTTGGTCTCTTCAACGGCTCAGGTCAGTCCCCGGAGGAATGCTTTCAACGTGGCACTGAGGCGTATCGCGTCAAAGATTTCATTGCAGCCGCAAGCGCTTTTCGTGAGTGCGCCCAACGACAGCCCGGCGCCGGCGCGTTGCAGAATCTCGGTCTGGCCCAGTGGCAGAACGGCAACGTGGGCGAGGCAGTGCTCGCTTGGGAACAGGCGCGCTGGCTCGATCCGGCCAACCGCGCGGCAAAATCAAACCTGGAGTTTGCTCGGAAGAACGCGCAACTCGCATCGCCTGAACTGGCGTGGTATGAGGTGCCCTCAACCTGGCTCTCCGCGAATGCATGGGCGTGGATCGCGAGCCTGGCACTGTGGTTTACCGTCGGCATCATTATCGTTCCGGGAGTTTTGCGAAAACGTCGCACGAACTTACAGCAGGCGTTGGCAGCCGCCGGGCTGGTGGCGCTGCTCCTCAGCGTTCCCGTGCAGGTCGGCGTCTGGACACGTTCGCACCTCGGATTTGTGACCGGCAAAGGCGTGGCTCTGCGACTCACTCCCACGCTTGAGGCCGAGACCTTGACTCAGCTTGCACCGGGAGAGCCTGTGCGTTGGGTGCGAAAGCGAGGGAATTACTTCTTTGTCCGGACGAGTCGGAGCGCTGGCTGGTTGGAGAAAAAAGAGTTGGGGCTGGTTTGTCCGAGATAGAATGATTGCCATAAGGGATTTCAAGAAAGAAAAAAAGCATCCCCTCACCCGACCTTCGGCCACCCTCTCCCCATCCGATGGGGAGAGGGACGGAGTGAGGGGGTGTCGTTCTAACTGGAAAAGCGAGCATCCAGCCCTCTTAGAATTTATTCGTGTGTTTCATACCTTTCGCGGTTAAGAATCCCGCCCATGGCAAAACATCGCATCGGTATCATCGGCGGCAGCGGGCTTTACAACATCGAGGGCTTCACGAACCAGAAATGGGTGAAGCTCAAAACTCCATTTGGTGCGCCGTCGGATGAGTTTCTCACCGGCACGCTTGGCGGACGCGAAGTTGTTTTCCTCCCACGCCATGCTCGCGGCCATCGCATCCTGCCGAGCGAGTTGAATCACCGCGCCAACATCTGGGCGATGAAGCAGCTCGGCGTCGCCTGGATCATCAGCGTCAGTGCCGTCGGGTCGCTCCAGAAGAAATACAAGCCATGCGACATCGTGCTCATTGACCAGTTCCTCGACCGAACCAAGCGCGATTTCGAACACACGTTCTTCGGACGCGGTATCGTCGGGCACATCGCTTTCGCCGACCCGATCTGCGAGGAATTGCGGCAGTTGCTCCTGAAATCCGCTCGTGCCCAGAAGGCCCGTGTCCACGACGGCGGCACGTACGTGAACATGGAAGGCCCGGCCTTCAGCACTCGCGCTGAATCCATCACCAACCACAAGCTGGGCTACGACGTCATCGGCATGACGAACCTCGGCGAGGCCAAGTGCGCCCGCGAAGCCGAGATCGCCTACGCCACGATGGCAATGATCACCGATTACGATTGCTGGAAGGTGGACGAAGCACACGTGACCGTGGAAATGGTCATCGCCAATCTGATGCGCAACGCCGCCACCGCCAAGGCCATCGTGTTGGACGTCATCCCACGAATTCCGCAGAAACCCACCTGGCCCTGTCACGAGGCGCTCCATAACGCCATCCTGACTGACAAGAAGCTCTGGCCGGCAAAAACGAAGAATGAACTTGCGCCGCTGTTGAGGAAATATCTCTGAAACACCAATCCATGCTTCTTAGCGTTAATCGCTCTTCTCACCCGACAACTCCATTCGGACATTGAACCCGCTGGGAATTCCTCTACACTGGCGGACATGGGCAAAACCAAAATCCCTGCGACCGGCGAAGGTTATCTCGGCGAAATCATGGTCCATCGACTTTCCCGCACGACGGGCGTGGTGGAAAACGTAATCGAAGCCAACGCCGGGTGGCCGCCGCAAATCACGTTGAAGCTCAAGGACGGTTCCGTAAAAAAGGGCAAGCTCAGCGATTTCCGCGAGCCAAGCAACACCGAGCGGGCAAGCTTCTCCGCCGCTTGACGAGTTACCCGTCCGACGTAGAGCCTGGGCGTCTCCCGGGCGGAACCAGTTACCGAATGATCGCGCGGCATTGAGCACCCTGCTGGCCAGGTCCGGGCGGCCAGAAGCACGCCTGCTCCCGCACGCTGAGCGCTTCCGATATCAAAGGATTCAATCCTGCATCAATGCCAGTCAGGGCCATAATCCGCAGGGAATCTGCAAAGTCGGCGGGATGCAGACCGGCGGTCTCATCGCCCGCGAGCGCGCGATGATTGGCGTCTATGATGGCTTCAAAAAGGCGCATTACGTCAATGGCGCAACAACGCAGTAAAACCTGCCTGTTCAAAATGCTGGTCGGACGTGAGCGCGTCCGACAATCTGCGTTCCTTCATCACGACAAATGAAATGCAATCCGTCCAACTCCATTCTTTATCGATCCGCTCGCGAAACAAACTCCAACCTTGGGCTGCGATCTCCTCCGTCACCGGCACTATTTCCACCCGCGTGGAATTCTGAAGCGAATCAATCAACCGGATGGCGTCGCGCCTTACTCTGGTCTTTGCGAGCGCACTGCCAACCTCCAGCAACACGGCCCGTGTTGTCACCACCCCAATCTTCCCATGCTCGACCGAGACCGCCAATTCCGTCGCCCGGCGGTGATGTCCATCGTTCGCTTGGGCCAGCGCAATCACGTAGGAGGAATCGAGGAAGAAAGGATTACCAGGCATTCTTTTTATCTCCGTAGAGATAGTCGTCGAGATGCTCCGACAAGTCAGGCGGCCCATCCAAGTTCATTGACATGGCGATTTTCATCCACTCATAAGGCTCGCCGGTCTTTTTAACTTCCGTTGCCGATGCGCTGAGCGACTCGACGTAATGCAGCACTTCCTCCTGCTTCTTCGGCGGGAGCGCGGCGACTTTTTCCCGAATGGCTTCCGTGGTGCTCATAAACTTCGGCCACAGGTTACCTCCGACAACCTGAAATAGCCAGCGCAGCGTTGATTGGTGTCAATGATGGCTTCAAAGAGGCGCATGAACCTATCAAAGAATTAAGGCCATTTCCGCGAGTCCTTGGCAGAACGAACAAAAACCTTATGGCTGATATATTCAGATTCAGATCTGTCCGCTTGTGTTCGAAGCCGAAAGGCGTGAACGGCCCCAGCGGGCAACTCTTCGCTTACTCGGCTTTCGGTCCGTGTGTCAATAAGGTTTCCCCCTCGGTCGAAGTATTGAACTTCTAACTGAACGTCCTTCCAACCGTAAGGACTGTCGTTTCGGAGTGTTCCGATTGTTGAAATGAAGTTGCCGTTGGTAGAGGTACTAAAATGGATCTTTGAATCCACCACCACGAGTTGGTTTTGGTAAATCCTGAAGTCTCGACCATGCCCGAAAAGACTTTCCAACCAAAACAGCCCGCCAAAGATCATCAGCAAGAGCGGTAGGAAAGCCAGCCACATCTGTAGTGTTGGCGTTAGTAACGGCCGACGTTGCACATGGCGACAATGAGGACAAACCTTGGCTGCAGCGCGAATCACTTCTGCGCACATCGGACAGATTTTAGTTTCTAGCTGCAAGTCCATACACTGAGAGTACCGTCACACTCGCGCTGGTCGAATCGGAGAGTTCAGCTCGCCTCTAGGTTGTGACCGCGTCGCTCTTTTTTGGTCTCCCAACAAAGAAATAAATCAACGCGCCCAAAAAATGCGTGAAGATGATGACCACCACCCAGATCAGTTTCTCCATGTCTCGCAAACCTTTGTTCGTCAACGCATGAATCAACATCCAGATCCAAAAAATGGTGGTGAGCAAACCAATCACAAATATCGGAAACAATAGCAGCAATTCCCATCCACCCATGAATCCCGCAATCATATTATTCCTTTCGTTTAGAGTTTATTCGTCGCTCTTCTCACCCTTCCCCATGGCCTTCCTGAGCGCGGGGACTTGCTCCAACAGCTTTTCAAATTTCACACCGGTCAAGCTCTCCAGCACCGGTGGCAATTGGCTGATGATCGTGGTCACGTCGCCGGTCAGCTTGCTCGCGCCACCGCCAGGGCCGGGGCCGGCATTGATGATGACCATCTTCTCCGTCTTCGACAGCGGTTCGCTGATCCGACCCGCGACCTCCGGCAGCACGCGCACAATCATCTCGATGACCGCCGCTTCGTTGTATTGCTTGAACGATTCCGCTTTGACACGCATGGCTTCGCCGGTTGCCTTGCCTTGCGCTTCGATGACGGCAGCCTCAGCCAAGCCGCGCGCCTTGTTCGCGTCGGCTTCCGCAATGCCGGTCGCTTTGACCACGTCGGCGCTTGCAAAACCCGTGGCCTTCGTCGCCGATGCCGCGCCAGCCGCCTCGGTTTCGAGTTGGAATTTCCGCGCGTTGGCCAGCGTCTCGACTTTGTAACGTTCCGCATCGGCGGGTTTTTGCACCATCGCTTCGAGCTCGCGTTGTTTGCGGAGGATTTCCTGTTGTTGCAACTCGATTTGCTTTTGCTTCTCGATGATCTGTACCTGCACCTCTTCCGCCTTGACGAGCTGGCCGGTCTTGAACTTCTGCAAATCATACGCAAGGTCGGCTTGCGCCTTTTGCACGTTCACCGTCGCCTGATATTGCGCCACGTTCGATTGATAATCGCGTTGCGCTTCGGCAATTTTGGTATCCGCCAGAAACTTGGCTTCCTGCCCGGCCTGCGCCGCCTGGGCTGAACGGATCATGGAATCACGGTCCGCCTCAGCCTGACCAATCTGGGCGTCGCGTTTGACCTGGGCGATGCGCGGTTTGCCGAGCGCTTCGAGATAGCCCTGCGTGTCGCGGATGTCGCGAATCGTGAAGCTGACAATGCCAAGACCCATGTTGGCCATGTCGCCGGCGGCGACTTCCTGGACCTTGGAGGCGAAGGCGTCGCGGTTCTGGTAAATCTCCTCGACGGTCATCGTGCCGAGAATCGCGCGCAAATGGCCTTCGAGCGTTTGCATGGCGATGTTCTTGATCTCCTCAACACCCTTGCTGAGAAATTGCTCGGCCGCGGTGGCGATGGAAATGTCATCGCCCTTGACCTTGATCTGCGCCACTCCATCGACTTTCACAGGCACGCCCTTGCTCGTATAAACTTCCGGCGTTTGCACATCGATGGTCAGCAGTTCCAGTGAAAGGATGTCCACCTTCTCAATGACCGGGACCACAAACGTGCCGCCGCCTTTGACGATACGGAAACCGCGCACGCTTACCGTACCGTCCGGATCGGTGAACTTGTGTTTGCGCCCGGAGACAACGAGGACTTCGTTCGGGCCGACCTTCGTGTAGCGGCTGGCCCAGACCATGATGAAAATGAAAATGACAATGACGATGCCGACGATGGCAACTGCGGCGACGCCCCAGCCACCGGGGATGTTGAGTTGAGCGAGTAGCGGAAGTGTATTCATCATGATTTAGAGTTGAAGGTTCAGGGTTGTGAGTTGAAACAAATCCATCAGGCGACCGTCACATAAAATTGTGTGCCTACAATGCGGCTGATTTTGACGACTTTGCCATTGGGGACAGCGTTGCCGCTTTCGGTTCGGGCGGGGGCGGTGTACCGGCTCCCACTCTGGATGTAGGCGATTTCCCCCACGCCATTTTGCGGAATGGGCGAAATAATGGTCGCATCAAGTCCGACCAAAGTGGCCACGCGCGACTCACTGCTGCTCTGAGTTTTGCTGAACACCGCGCGAAACAACCAAAACACCGCAAGCGCAATTCCGAAACCGCCGAGCGTCGCGAGCGGCGCGCTGATCCACGGACTCTGGGTCGCGCCAAACTTGGAGAAGATCATACCGAAACCGCCAAATGCGGTGATGAACGCTGCAATCGTCGTCGGGCTGATCGGTGAAAAGCCTGGCATGTCCTGGCTGTCAAAGCCCGCCTCGGCGTGACCCTCCGCGCCACCGCCCATATCCGCGTGGACATCATGCCCGCCAAACGCGTGACCCACGAAAGCGCTAACGATGGTAAACAGCAACCCGACGCCGAAACAGATGAGGTAGATGAAGAAAAGGTCCATAAGTTCTCCGGTGTTAGTTGCTCGTTAGTTAAAAGACATCCGCCAAGTCTAGCAAGCCCGAAAGCGCGTCCAGGCCGTCAAACAACAACTCCACAACGCCGCAGCCGACGTCCCACCACCAAGATAGTTGTGAACCTCCGGAGTGATCTGAATACAATTTGGATGTTGCCCGACGGTTCATACTTCACGAGTAGCAAACTACATCCGCGCGCGGGTTTCATTTATAATTTGGCCGTGTGTTTGTAGCAGTTGAACAACACGCAATAGTTACTGGAGGCGATCAACAAGCATTCTGTTGACAGGCCAAATGCCTGTTCTACCCTCGCGCTCATGCAATCCCATGAACTCCTGCGCGAAGTTTTTCAACAGTGCAGCGCCAAACAGGTTGCCGCCGACCTGGGCCTTTCGCTCTCGATGATTTACAAATGGGCCGAGCCGGACGAGAGCGGCGGCAGCGGCACGGCCAACCCGCTTGACCGCATCGAGGCGCTGCTGCGTTCCTGCAACGATCAGCGGATTGTGCAGTGGATTTGCCAGCGGGCTGGCGGTTTTTTCATCGTGAATCCCAAGACCGGTCGGCCGCACGCCACGTTCCTGATTCCCGCCACGAACAAGATCGTTCAGGAATTCGCGGATTTGCTGGCCGTGATCGCCGCCGCCGCCTCGGACAATGAGATCAACAACAGTGAAGCCGAAAAAATCCGCGCACGCTGGGAGGACTTGAAAACCGTGACGGAAGGATTTGTTGTTTGCTGCGAACAGGGAAACTTCGCGCCGCTGCGGGAAAAACAACCGTCGCTTAACTCAAGGTAAGAGCTTCGGACGCGGACGCCATGCGACGGTTTCATGCGAGAACATTTTTCGCGGGGTTAATCTTGTGCCTGGTCGCCTTCACCGCCTGTGTCACCGGCCCGTCCATCGATCCCCAAAGGTTGAAAGGCATCGTGCTCGACGACACTCAAGGAGAAAGGAGAGGCCCGTGGGTTGAGGTTTCCACAAACGATGTCCGACATCTCGGCGTTGGCTTTTTGCAAGACAACGATGCGAACAAAGGCGAGGTGAGCCTCGTTTACACACCGGACATTCCTGAAAATGGCGACTACGAAATCATACTGATTTCTCCGCCGCATGAAAATCGTGCCCGCAATGTCCCTGTCACAATCGCCGTCCAGAACCTTGCCAGGGTCACACTTTCGGTTGACCAACGCACCAAGGCCAACAAGGGTTTTGCGCGGTTGGGCACGTTCCGATTGCCAAAAGGAAAACTGACCACGGTCACGGTTTCCAACGCGGGCACGAAAGGTTTTGTGGTGGCCGACGGAATTCAATTTGTGCCGGTAAAAAAGCGGGGCTTCCAAGGGCAGAAGAAATAATCAGCAGATCAAACGGACGACCCAAAGCAGGCGGGTCCTTTGGAAACGAACTCCTTCAGCCCACACCGCTACCTTCCCTTGTTCACCTGCGCCGCCCAACGCTCGTACTCAGCCAGGCAATCTTCAGGACTGGCAAACTTTTTCCAAACCACCCGCGCTTTGAAACCATAGTCCTTGTTCTGCTCGACATTGTGGATGACGTATTGGAAATCCCAGGCCGGGCGTTGCCTCTTCGGCAGTTTGAATTTGAAAATGCTGAAACGAATTTCGTCTTCCGTAGCGAAGGCTTTGTTGAACATGATGATGAAGACCATGTCGTTCGCGGCGCGTCCGAAGTAAAACGGTTTGGTATAACGCGGATAATCGTAGCTCCAGAGGTTCAACTTGAAGTTGTGATCGGTGTCGTATTCGAAGTCCGCGGCCTTCTGTTGACGATATGTCCCGCCGCCATTCCAGTCCGGATGTCCTTTGGGTCCGTCGGCAGAAATCCATTTCTCCTTCGCATCAGGAGCCTCGACGCCGAGAAAGTGAAGCCGCACGTCCGCCACGTCGTTCATGTAGTCGGCAAAAAAGAAAATGGCGTAGCCGCGTTTGCCAAAAGCGCTGCTTTTGTGCGGCGTGCACTGGAAATCCACATCGATGTAATGCGGCGCGGTCACCGTGTACTTCAGCGTGTTCGAGACTTCCCAGGGACAATCCTCGCGCAAGCGTTGCAAAACGGCGGAGCGACCGTCCTTCAGGCGGTAGAGCGTGTATCTCCCGTGACGCGGCGCGAAGGCGCTGGCCACGAGATGATGTGCTCGAAATTCAAACCCGCGGACGCGCCTGGCGAATCGGGATCATAGGCGTCGAAGTTCTGTGCGGCGCGGGTGTTGAAAAGGGAATCAACGCCGCTCAGGATTTTGGGCGATTGGGAATTGTCGCGAAAGAGCACTCGCAAATCGCCCTGGACAATTTCCGCCGTTTCCACTTTCTCGCCGTCAATTTCCACCGCGCCAAGGCGTACAGCCACCAGACTGACAGCAAACAAAAATAGCAGGCGCTTCATGATCGTCACAGTCGGTTGGTTGAGTGCGAGTATGAGGACACTCCGGCAAATGTGTCAAGCTGGCGGCCTGCTTTTCAAAAAACCAGCCTCACAACCGTGCAGATTTTGAGGACGATGAATTCCACAAGTATGAGTTGCAAACCGTTTGAGCGATTTGCATTGGGCGGTCTGCTGGCAGGCTTCGCCCAAGGTTTGGAGGAAGCGCGTGCGGTCGGCATCGTCCTGGAAAATCGGCTCCCACCGATCCCCACGATTCATGACATGATAAGTTGCCCGCGGATATTCCACTCGTAACTTGTGGGCCACGATTGGGGCGTTGTCGGCGAGGAAGATCGTCAGGAGAACGAGTTGTCGCTCTAACAGGGCTTTCGTCTCCTCTCGGTCTATCACACAAAAAACGGCACGAAATTCTGGATCATCACCGAAGCAAATCGCGCGGTCACGACCGTGTTGATGCCGGAGGATTATTGATTCACACGGCCTCGTTCTTATGAACGAGGTCTTTTTTGTTGGATGGGAATCTTGCTGGATACCGATAGTCAGGAAAGTTTGGATTCGTCGAAAGCAAACCTCCACCTCAGCTTATCCCGGTTCACTTCGCCAAATGAAAATGATTCCCCATCAAACACAACGCATGAACCTGCCAACCCGTCTTCTTGCATACCTCGCCGAGAGTGTCCAGAAAGCGCTCCCGACCTTGTCGTCTTTGAAAATATCTTCCCGGCGGTCGCCGCGATTCATGACATGATAAATCGCTCCCGAATATTCCACTCGTAACTTGCGCGCCATGGATGGAAAAGTGAACCGCCCATCAACAGTTGTCAATACCAAGAACCGACCCCTTTACAGGCAATCCTCCGGACTGACAAACTTTTTCCACACGACGCGCGCTTTGAAACCATAGTCCTTGTTCTCCTCGACCTTGTGAATGACGTATTGAAAATCCCAGGCTGGCCGTTGCTTCTTTGGTAATTTGAATTTGAAAATGCTGAAACGAATTTCATCCGCGACCACGAAAGATTTGTTGAACATGATGATGAAGACCATGTCGTTGGCGGCGCGTCCGTAATAAAACGGCTTGGTGAAACGTGGATAATCATAGCTCCAAAGGTTCAGTTTGAAATTGTGGTCCGCGTCGTATTCGAGATCCGCCGCATTCTGTTGACGATACGTTCCGCCGCCGTTCCAGTCCGGATGTCCTTTCGGGCCGTCGGCGGAAATCCATTGCTCCTTCGCATCAGGGGACTCGACGCCGAGAAAGTGAAGCGGCACGTCCGCCACATCGTTCATGTAATCGGCAAAAAAGAAAACCGCCCAACCGCGCCCGCCAAACATGCGGCTGTTGTGCGGCGTGCAGCGGAAATCCACATCGATGTAGTGAGGCGCGGTCACCGTGTACTTCAGCGTGTTCGAGACTTCCCAGGGACAATCCTCGCGCAAGCGTTGCAAAACGGCGGAGCGACCGTCCTTCAGGCGGTAGAGCGTGTATCTCCCGTGACGCGGCGCGAAGGCGCTGGCCACGTGATGTGCTCGAAATTCAACCCGGCGGACGCGCCCGGCGAATCAGGATCATAAGCGTCAAAAACCTTTGCGGCGCGCGTGTTGAACAGCGAATCAACGCCGCTCAGAATCCTGGGCGATTGGGAGTTGTCACGAAAGAGCACGCGCAAGTCGCCCTGGACGATTTCCGTTGTCTCCACTTTCTCGCCGTCAATTTCGACAGCCATCGCGTTTCCAGACATCACTACTGCGAAAAGTGAAAACAGAAGTCGTTTCATGGTGGTTCGTGGGTATTGTTTGGAGGAAATTATCAAGACGCCCACCAGAGCTGTCAAGTTGCGGGGGATGTTCCAAATGAACTTCACAACGATTACAATTTTGAGGAAACTGGACCTCCGAGTTATGATCTCGAGATCAATCATCCAATTCTCACTTGGTTGTTTTGTCATCGTCTGCGCAACCAAATCGCATGCTGCGGTAACCATTGAAGCCGACGTGTGCGTCTATGGCGGGACCGCAGGCGGCGTGGTGGCCGCCGTGCAAGCGGCGCGCATGGGCAAGACCGTCGTCGTGGCGGAATTTGGCAATCATCTGGGCGGCATGACTTCGGGCGGGTTGGGGGCGACCGATATCGGCAACAAGGCGGCCATCGGCGGTATCGCGCGCGAGTTTTACCAGCGCGTGGCGCGCCATTACGCAAAGCCGGAAGCGTGGCCGCTCGAAAAACCGGAGGAGTATTTCGCCAAGGGTGCGGGCCGAAATAAACTTGATGACTTGAAGCAGCCGGACGCAACGATGTGGACCTTCGAGCCGCACGTGGCCGAGAACATTCTGCTCCAGATGACCCAGGAGGCCAAAGTGCCTGTCCACTTCCAGCAACGTCTTGCCCGCGCAAAAAGGAACGCAGGTCGCATTGTGGAAATCACGATGATGAACAGCAACGTCTTTCGCGCGAAGATGTTCATCGATGCGAGCTACGAAGGCGATTTGATGGCGAAGGCGGCGGTCACTTTCTCGGTCGGGCGCGAAGCCAATGCGCAATTCAACGAGACACTCAATGGCGTGCGGGCGGTCACGCCGAAACACCAGTTCACCGTGCCTGTCGATCCCTACGTCAGACTGGGCGATCCGACCAGCGGCTTGCTGCCGTTGATTCAGAACGGACCCGTCGGGCAAACCGGCACAAGTGATCGTTGTGTGCAGGCTTACAATTTCCGCCTTTGTTACACGAAAAATCCGCTGAACCGTCTCCCACACCCGCGACCGGAAAAATATGATGAAGGCAGATACGAACTGCTCGACCGTTACCTCGACGCGCTTGTCGCGGCCGGTCGCACGCCCAAACTCAGCGAGTTTTGGAATCCAATCTGGATGCCCAATGGCAAGACTGACATCAACAACAACGGCGGGTTCTCCACGGATTTCATCGGCATGAACTTCAATTATCCGGACGCCGACTACTTCACACGCGCACGGATTTGGAGGGAGCACGCGGATTACATTCGCGGGTTTGTGTATTTCCTCGCCACCAGTCCGCGCGTGCCGGAAAACCTGGGCAAGGAAATGCAGGAATGGGGACCGGCCAAGGACGAGTTTGCAGACACCGACCATTGGCCGCATCAACTCTACGTTCGCGAAGCGCGCCGCATGATGTCGGACTATGTCATGACGGAGCACAATTGTCGTGGTGACACCAAGGCCGAAGATTCCATAGGGCTCGCCGCGTATGGGATGGATTCGCACAACTGCCAGCGCATCGTGAAGAATGGACGCGTCGAAAATGAGGGCGACGTGGAGGTCGGCGGCTTTTCGCCCTACCCCATTGCCTACCGCTCGATCGTTCCCAAAGCCGGCGAGTGTGAAAATCTCCTCGTGCCCGTTTGCCTGTCGGCCACGCACATCGCGTATGGATCGATCCGCATGGAGCCGGTGTTCATGGTGTTGGGTCAATCCGCTGCGACGGCAGCCTGCTTCGCCATTGACGAAAACACTTCCGTGCAGAAGGTGGATGTCAAAAAGCTGCAAACAAGACTTTTGGCCGACAAACAAATCCTCGAATGGAAAGGCAAGCCGCCAGCCAAACGAAGAAAGTGGAGTTTGAAGTTCGAGTGAACTCCCGCAATCACTTTATGAATTTCTTTCGCTTGCATGTCGGACTCTTCCCTCTGTGGAGCGTTGCCTTGATACTGATATCCTTCCTCCTCTTCGCGTCGGTCGGATATTCAGCGCAGATCGTTGCCTTTCCGGGCGCGGAAGGTTTCGGACGGTTCGCCACGGGTGGACGTGGCGGAGACGTTTTCATCGTGACGAACTTGAGCGACTCCGGTCCCGGTTCACTGCGTGAAGGATTTCGTTCCGCGACCGGACCGCGGACGATTGTGTTCGAAGTTTCGGGAACCATCGAACTCAAGAAAAAGTTGGTGCTGGATAAGTCCTCCATCACGATTGCGGGCCAGACGGCGCCCGGCGACGGGGTCACGCTCAAGGATTACACCTTCCAGATCAAGAACGCCACGAATGTGATCGTCCGATACTTGCGCTGCCGCCTCGGTGATCAGAACAAGGAGAAAGGCGCGAAAGGCGGCGACGACACGCTCAACACCGACGATATCGACCGCGTGATTCTGGACCATTGCTCGCTGAGTTGGGCCATCGACGGCACTCACGATCTTCGTCGCGGTGGCAACTTTACCCTGCAATGGTGCATCCTCAGCGAGGCGCTGAACCAGAGTCTGCACAACAAGGGCGAGCACGCGATGTGCGCCTCGTATCGCGACCTGTCCGGCAACATTTCCCTCCATCACAATTTATTTGCGACATGCCGCGACCGTCACCCGACCCTCGGCAGCGCGCAAGCACCGCCCCGCTACATCGTCGATTTCCGCAACAACGTCATCTACAACTGGAGCGCCGGTGGCACCGCCAACTTCGCCGACCATTTCATCAACTGCGTCAACAATCTCTTCCGTCCCGGCCCGATGACTGATCCAGCAAGACTACCCATTGCCATGAAAGGCGGCCTGCCTGATCTGGCCAAAGGCCACATGAGCGGAAACGTGTTCGAGCAACGCGAAGACCTGACGCGCGACAACTACGCCGCCCTCGACTTCAAACGCTGGCTCAAGCCGCCGTCTAAATACTTGTATCGCGGCACCCTCGCCGACTGGAAGACGGACTCGGCGCCTGATCTCGGCGCCAACCTGCCGCAGACCCAATCGGCCACCGAATCCGCGGAACTTGTCTTATCGCGTGCCGGCGCCTCGTTGCACCGGGATGCGGTGGATCGACGTGTGATCGAGGATGTTCGCAATCGCCGGGGCAAATTGATCGATTCGCAAGATCAGGTGGGCGGCTGGCCCGTGCTCCGCAGCGCGCCGGCGCCGGCAGATAAGGATCGTGATGGAATGCCGGACGCCTGGGAGAAAGCGCACGGCTTGAACCCGAACGATCCGGCCGACCGAAATGCCGATCGGGACGGCGATGCCTACACCAACCTCGAAGAATACCTCAACAACCTCTGCACTCCGTAGCACACCAGCACTTCCCTCTCCGCCATCGGGGGAGAGAATCCACGAACCAAAGTAAGCGAATCGAGCCCCTGAACCCACCCCTTGCCCCTCCTCGCCCCGTGGAATAAACGCTTCGGGAACTCGGGAAGTCAGGATCGCTATTCCACAGGGCAAGGAGGGGAGCAGTGCGCGGTGGATTGTTCCCCTCCTGGGAGGCGTCAGGGGTGGGTGCTGCGGTGGCAGGTTCATGGGTGGCCGGGGTGAGGTAGTTTTCAATTCAGGTGAGGGTGTCGCGGCCTTGAATCCGCAATTCGGAATGTTGGTTGCGGGCAATGTCACGGCCAGCCGCAATCGCTTTGCTTTGCTGGCCGAAAACGTCGTCAGACGTTTGGTGCTTTTGGTACCAAATGCTCGCGGTGTGACAGCCGACACATTTGTTCTTCTCATGACGTGCGAGAGGAGAATGATTGAAGCGATCTCTTGCCGTAGATTCGGCCTCAGACGCCAAGAGTGGGTAAAGATTCGATGAACGTCGTTCCCTCAGGCTTCCACGGCTTATCGAGATTCTTTCGCTGGTTGACTTCCCAAACCTTCGCCTTGAAATCTGCTGCCATCTCGCGCCGCAGGAGAACAGTCCTGAGCCGGGAAGTTGAGAGGAGTTGCCTTTGCTTCTCTTCCCAAAACTGCCCGGAAACGTGTCGCAGGAACCCGCAAATCCGCGAAAACACCGCTTCCTTTGCGAGATCAGATGCAGTCGAGATCCCCTGGGTGACCTCCCGCACGTCACCTGTCGCAAGAAACTCCTTCGCGTCGAAAGCCTCCAGAAGTTGCGGACAAACATGGGCAGTGAGCGGTCCATACTTCTGCACCAACATTTGAGACGCGGCTTCGACAAGCAATTCCTTCATGTTTGCCATCAACCGCCACGTTTGGTAGGTGTGGTTGGTGGCGAGATAAGCGTCCTGCTCTGACGGCGGACTTGTAAAGCTTCCACTCGCTTTCTGGATTTTCCCCGCTTTGACTCCTTCGTCGAGTCCTTCCTCACGATAACGTTGGGCGGAAGGAACGAAATGTTTGATAAACTGCCAAAGCAGAACTCCCAATAAGTACTGTGAAGCGTTGCCTTGTTGGCTTTCGAGCGTATCGCGCCTGCCGCTGTCGAAATCTCTTACTTCGGAGAACTTCCGCCAATGCAGATCCGTTGGTCGCATCGTAAATGCGATCTCGTAAACCTCGCTTTCGGCAAAGTAATGGGTGACGCGGTCGCCCGCGAGATCTGCGAACCCGATGAATGCGAGCCATGCCTTGGCAGCTTCTTGGTTGTCGATCACCCGTCCTCTTTTGCGGCCGGGATCAGGCTTGAACTCCATCGGTGGGAAGCCGACCACTTGCTTGAAAAACCTACTCCCTTCCGACGTAAGTGAATCCCACTCCCCCTCCTTGACCTGAAAGAACCAGCGCGGGGTCAGCGATGCGAAACCGGTCCTCAACTGCTTCTGTTCCCGATTGTTGGCTTTCAGGTTGCGCTGCGACATCGGGTTCTGATTGTTGGTCGCCTGCACGATCTGAGAAATGAACGTGGGCTCGTTTGTTTGGATTACTTTAACCTGGACGACACAGTTTTCCTCCAAATCTTCAAGGGAGACTTCCTTTGAACTGACAGCATTGTAGATGGACTTAACCGTCTGGAGACCGTTGACGATTTGAGCCCCAGTCAATCGTATACGGCCATCCTTGTCTCGCAGCGTGTAATGTCGGTGTAAAAGTCTTTCTGTAAATTGTCTTTCTTCTCTCCGCCTCCACCCCTCCGGGGTGAGGCGGAGCGAAGGCGAGCGTAGCGAGCCGAGCGCAGCCGAACCCCGGAGGGGTGGAGGCGCCCCCCGCGCGAAAAA
>JACQFP010000028.1 GCA_016200005.1 Verrucomicrobiota bacterium
CGCGCCCTCGCGACGAACATTCTGCGCGTGACTCACGACCACCGACTCCGCACGCCACCCGGTGCCAACGACGAGGGCGTCGTTGGCTGCACCCGAGGCGGGTGCGCTCCCCGCGCAATGGCCAATCGCAACCCTAAAATCCAAAATCCCATGAACATTCTCATCGCTGACGACAGTGCCACCAACCGCAATCTGCTCCGCGCGCAATTGGAATCTGAAAAGTTCACCGCCTTCGAAGCCGCCGATGGCGTCGAGGCGCTCAACGTGCTGGACCGCGAGAAGATTGACGCCATCATTTCTGACATCCTCATGCCGAACATGGACGGCTACCGGCTTTGTCATGAATTGCGGCGCAGCGACAAGTTGAAACTGCTCCCCTTCCTCGTCTATACCAGCACTTACCACTCACCGGCTGATGAAAAGCTCGCGCTGGACCTTGGCGCGGACAAATTCATCCGCAAACCCGCCTCCCTCACCGCCATGCTCGACGCGCTCTACGACCTGACCCACGAAGATAAATATGATGAGCCGCGAAAAGTCAAACCGCGCCCGGAACTGGCGTTGATGAAGCAATACAGCGAGCGGCTCGTGGCCCAGCTCGAAGAAAGAAATATCGAATTGGAAAAAACCAGGGAAACCCTGCGCCAAGCCAACGAGGAACTCGAACAACGCGTCCGCGAACACACCGCGCAACTGGCAGGCGCGAACCAGGAACTGGAAGCCTTCCGCCGTTGCGTGGCCCATGATTTGCAATCGCCGCTGCGGGCGATTGACGGTTTCTGCCGGGCATTGCAGGAGGAGTGCAGCGACCAGCTTCCAACCAGCGGCCGACAATATCTCCGACGGGTTGAAGAACATGTGCAACGCATGCGCCAGGTCATTGAGGGCCTGCTGAATCTGGCCCACGTCGGTTTCCTGGAAATGGTTGCGCGGCCCGTCAACCTCAGCGACCTGGCGGCCGAGATCGTCGCCGAACTGCGCCGCTCGCAGCCGGAGCACGCGGCCGAGTTTCGGGTTGCGCCGCACCTTGTCGCCCGCGGCGACAGGATGCTTCTGCGGGCCATGCTGGCGAATCTCCTGGGCAACGCCTGGAAGTTCACTGCCAAGCGCGCGCAAGCGCGCATCGAATTTGGACTGGTGGAGATGTCGCATGACGGAGAGGCGAGTCCAACCCAAAATACCAAAATACCAAGACGCCAACACGCCAACATTCCGATCTTCTTCGTGCGCGACAACGGCGCCGGTTTCGACACGACCCACGCGGACAAACTATTCAACCCCTTCCAGCGACTGCGTAGCGGGTCCGAATTTCACGGCAACGGCACCGGGCTGGCGACGGTACAACGCATCATAGCCCGCCACGGCGGGCTTATCTGGGCGGAAGGCAAGCCCGGCGAAGGCGCCACTTTCTATTTTACCCTGTGAAAATTCTGGACCAACTTACTTCGGGGGAGCACACGCGCCTCGCGTGTCGTTCGTCGCGCCCTCGCGACGAACATTCTGCGCGTGACTCACGACTGCCAACGACGAGGGCGTCGTTGGCTGCACCCGAGGCGGGTGCGCTCCCCGCGCAATCGCAAATCGCAAATCTAAAATCCCATGAACATTCTCATCGTTGATGACAATGTTACCAACCGCGAGCTGCTGCGCGCTGTCCTCGAGACCGAAGCCCATGTCGTGCTGGAGGCCGCGGACGGGGTCGACGCCCTGCACCTGGTGGCGCGCCAACCGATCGACGCCGTCATTTCCGACATCCTGATGCCCAACATGGACGGCTACCGCCTCTGTTATGAACTCCGGCGCAGCGACAAGTTCAGAGCGCTGCCGTTTATTCATTACACGAGCACCTACACCTCCCAGACGGACCAGAAATTATCGGAGTTGGTCGGCGCGGACAAGTATCTCACGAAACCCGTTTCCGCTCCGGTCCTGCTGGCGGCTTTGCAGGAGGCCGTGCAGAAATCGGCCGCGGCCAAACCGGCCCGGCAGGACAACTCCGACACCAGCTTCATCATGAAGCAATACAGCGAGGCCCTGGTCCAAAAGTTGGAGAAAAAAAACACCGAACTCGAAGAGGTCATGACCGAATTGCACAAGGCGTACGCCAAACTTGTGGAAGCCAACGAAACGCTGGAACAGCGCGTCGAGCAACGCACCCTGGCCCTCCGCCAGACGAACCGCGAGTTGACCGCGACGCTCGCCAACGTCAAGGAACTCTCCGGCCTGCTGCCCATCTGTTGCTACTGCAAGAAAATCCGCGATGGGCAGGAATACTGGCATAAGCTGGAGCGGTACGTCAGCCGCCATACGAATGCCTCTTTCACCCACGGCGTCTGTCCGGACTGCCTGGAGCGGATTGTCAAACCGGAGTTGGAGCAGATGAGGGCCGAGGAGAAGCAATCCAATGAGTGATCAGTTTGACATTGCAGCTCAGCACCGCGCGGCGCGCGGGAGCACACGCGCCTCGCGTGTCGTTCGTCGCGCCCTCGCGACGAACATTCTGCGCGTGACTCACGACCACCGACTCCGCACGCCACCCGGTGCCAACGACGAGGGCGTCGTTGGCTGCACCCGAGGCGGGTGCGCTCCCCGCGCAATCGCAAATCGCAAATCGCAAATCCAAAATCTACCATGAACATTCTCATCGTTGACGACATTGCGCAGAACCGCAAACTGCTGCGCGCGCAATTGGAAGCTGAAAAGTTCACCGCCTTCGAAGCCGCCGACGGCTGGGAGGCGCTCGCCGTGCTGGACCGCGAGAAGATTGACGCCATCATTTCCGACATCCTCATGCCGAAGATGGACGGCTACCGGCTTTGCTTCGAGGTGCGCCGGAGCAAACAGTTGCGCGAGATTCCTTTCATCTTTTACACCGCCACTTATACGTCGCCGGGCGACGAGAAGTTGTGCCTGGATTTGGGCGCGGACAAATACGTGCGGAAGCCGGCTTCGGTGGCGGTGATTCTGGCCGCCTTGCACGAGGTCACCAACGGCGGCGCTCGGCGCGCGCCCAGGCCGTCCGTGTCGCTCGAGGAGACCGACGTGTTGAAGGAATACAGCGAGCGGCTGGTGCGCAAGCTGGAGCAGAAAAACGTCGAACTGGCTCTCCATGCCACCGCGTTGGAAGTCGCGGCCAATGCCATCATCATCACCGACCGAGCCGGCGCGATTCTCTGGGCCAATCCCGCCTTCACCACGCTGACCGGCTACACGGCGGAGGAAGTCCTCGGTAAAACCCCGCGCGTGCTCAAGTCCGGCCAGCACGGTCAGGCGTTTTACAAAGACCTGTGGCAGACGATTCTCTCGGGCCAGACCTGGCGCGGCGAATTCATCAACCGCCGCAAGGACGGCCGCCTCTTTTACGACGAACACACCATCACACCCGTCCGTTCCAACGGTGCGATCACCCATTTCATCGGCATCATGCACGACGTGACCGAGCGCAAGCAGGCGGAGATTCACATTCAGCACCTCAACCGGGTCTATGCCGTTTTGAGCGACTTCAATCATACCATCGTGCATGTTCGCGAACCGCAAAAGATGTTTGAAGCGGCTTGCCGCATCGCGGTCGAGCAAGGCGGGTTTCGCCTGGCGTGGATCGGCTTGGTGGATTCAACCCGAAAGTCACTGAAGCCGGTGGCCCACGCGGGCGTGACCGACGGCTATCTGGAGAAGCTGAAGGTCGTCCTCGGCGACGATCCGCACGGACGCGGCCCGACTGCCACCGCGTTGCGCGATGGCACCCATGTCGTTTGCAACGACCTCGAACACGACCCACGCCTGACTCCGTGGCAGGCAGACGCCCGGCAGCTGGGCTACCGCGCCCTGGCGGTGTTGCCGCTGACGGTGGGCGGCGAAAAGGTCGGCACCTTCAACCTCTACGCGAGCGAACCCGGCTTTTTCGACGACGCGGAAATGCGCCTGCTCGATGAACTGGCGATGGACATTGGCTTCGCGCTGGAAATGAGTCAGCAGGAAGCGAAGCGCCAGCGGGCGGAGGAAGCCCTCAAACTGTTTCGCGCACTGGTGGATCAGTCCAATGACACCATTGAAGTCGTGGATCCGCAAACGGGCCGGTTTCTCGATGTTAATGAGAAGGGTCATCTGGCGCTTGGCTACAGTCGCGAGGAATTTCTGGCGCTCAGTGTTTTTGATCTCGATCCCACGGTTGACCCAGCCGCATTCCCAAGGGTCGTGGAGGAGCTTCGGAAATCAGGCGTCCTGCGCAGGGAAGGCAGCCACCGGCGGAAGGACGGTTCGACGTTCCCGGTGGAAGTCAGCATAAAATATGTACGGCTTGATCGAGACTACGCCGTCGCTGTGGTTCGCGACATCACCGAGCGCAAGCGGGCGGAGGCGGCGTTGCGTGAAAGCGAAGACCGCTATCGTTCGCTGGTGGAGGAGTCTCCGGATGCGATCGGGATTTATCAGGACGACAAACTCATCTTTATCAATGCCACCGGCGCGCGCCAGTTGGGCGCCAAGAGCAAAGAGGAATTGCTGGACCGGAAAAACGAGCAGATCATCCATCCCGACGATCTCCCGGCCGCATTGGACCGCATCCGCCGCCGGCTGGCGGGAGAGACGGGCATGTACCCGGCCGAAGTCCGCTACCTGCGCCTGGATGGAACGACGCTGCCCGTGGAAGTCATCGCCACACCCATCACGTTCGGCGGGAAAGCGGCCGTGCAGTTCATCGCCCGCGACATCACCGAGCGCCGGCAGGCCGAACAGCATCTCCGCGAGTCCGAGACCCTGTACCATTCGCTGGTGGAGCACCTGCCGCAGCACGTCTTTCGGAAGGACCGGGCGGGCCGGTTCACGTTCGGCAACGGCCTGTTTTGCAAGAGCCTGGGCAAGCCCCTGGCGGAAATCCTCGGCAAGACCGATCTCGATTTCTGCCCGGCGGAACTCGCGGCGAAATATCAACAGGACGATCAACGCGTAATCCAGACCGGCCAGTCCTTCGAAGGGGAGGAGGAACATCGGCAGGCGAACGGCAAGAAGATCATCGTCAACGTCGTCAAGACCCCGCTGCGCGCCGCCGCCGGCCAGATCATCGGCGTGCAGGGCATCGCCTGGGACATCACCGAAAAGAAGCAACTGGAGGCCCAGATGCTGCGCACGCAGCGACTGGAGAGCATCGGCACGCTGGCCGGCGGGGTGGCGCATGACCTCAACAACGCGCTCGCGCCCATCCTCATGGCCACCGAATTGTTACGGCTGGAGTTCCCGGACACGGCGACCAGTTATCTCGAACTCATTCAATCCAGCGCCAAGCGCGGGGCGGACATGGTGAAACAACTCCTCACCTTCGCCAAAGGCGTCGAGGGCGAACGCCTCCTCGTCCAGCCGAAGCATCTGCTCAAGGAGATGGAGAAACTGATCCGGAGCACCTTCCCCAAGAACCTCGAACTGCGGGCCGATTACGCGAAGGACCTCCGGACCATCCTGGGCGATGCCACGCAACTCCTTCAAGTGTTGCTCAACCTCTGCGTCAATGCCCGCGACGCCATGCCCGAGGGCGGCACGCTGACCCTGAAAGCGGAAAACCTGGAGTTGGACGCGGTCCAGGCCGGCACCATCCTGCAGGCCAAGCCCGGCCACTATGTCGTGTGGCGGGTCACGGACACCGGCACCGGCATCCCGCCGGAGATTCAGGAACACATCTTCGAGCCATTCTTCAGCACCAAGGGGCCAGACAAGGGCACGGGCCTCGGACTGTCCACCGTGATCGGCATCGTCAAGAGCCATGGCGGCTTCGTCCAGGTTTACTCGACCCCCGGACAAGGCTCGACCTTCGCCGTCTATCTGCCGGCCTACGGTTACGGTAAGGGTGACACCTCCTTGCTGACCAAAATCGAAACGACCTTTCGTGGCCACGGCGAGACGATCCTCGTGGTGGATGACGAGGTCACCGTGCGCAACGTCCTGCGCGCCGTGCTGACCAAGTTGAATTTCAAGGTGCTCTCCGCGCCCGACGGCACCAGCGCGCTGCTTCAGGTGACGGAACAACAGGGGCAACTGCGCGCGGTGATTACCGACCTGCACATGCCCGGCATGGACGGTCTCGCCTTTGTGCGGGTGTTGAAAGGCCGCTTCCCCCAGGCCGGCATCATCGTTGCGAGCGGGCGGTTGGACGAACGGGAGGCGAACCAGTTCAAGCAACTGGGCGTCAACGCGGTGCTCGACAAGCCCTTCACGCAGGACAAGCTCGTGGAGGCGCTGAAGACAGTTTTTCAGAAATGAAACTGTCAGCGCGTGCCAGCTTTCGGTTTCCACAGTTTCATCAGAAAGTTCTCGCCACACGCACTGGCGCGCGTGACTTATACCAATCCTGTGTAAAGATCTATGGAATGAAAACCCCGCCCCTCACCCGGCCGGCGGCCACCCTCTTTCCATCCGATGGGGAGGCACGGGGTGAGAATTCCCCGAAAGAAGATTCCGCGCATTGAACCCCTGAACCCACCCCTGATCCCTCCCAGGAGGGGAGCGGCGCACGGTGGATTGTTCCCCTCCTGGGAGGGATCAGGGGTGGGTGGGTTGCCAGCAGGTTCATGTGGAGCCTCCACGTCCAGCTTGCCGCGCATCGTGGCGATGAATCCGGCCCTCCCAAACTCTGTCGTATATGCGACAAAGTTTGGGAGACAATTTCGACAAACTGCAGGCACAGTTTTCACGTTCTGATAATCGTTCATCGGCACCATGGACCATGCAAGACAACCTTTTGTTGCAGATGAAACAAGAGGTTGCAGGGGTGTTTGGGCCGGTTCATGGAAAGCCCCTACGGTGTCGATATCGCGCATCGTGGCGATGCACCCGACGCTCCCAAACTTTGTCGCATATGCGACAAAGTTTGGGAGACGATTCCGGCACGCTCATGGAAAGAAGTGCTTGACTGGTTTTACCGACCATCACCGGCAATTGATGTTATGCGCGTCATTTGGCGGAGGTTTGGTTGGCGCGGGATGCAGCACTACGCGAAGGGACGAATTCCTCAAGGCCTTGACTTTAAGGCCACGTCGTCAACGTCCTTTGCCCGCAAAAATCAGGTTTGCTTCTTCCAGCGTCTCTTTCGAGCCGATGTCGTACCATAAGCCGGGCACGGCCCAGGTGTAAACCGGTTGGCGCGGATAAAGCCATTGCACGAGACGCCCCGGTTGATCGGGATTGTTCCCTTCCGCGAGGTATTGCTTGATGAGCGGCAGCGTCGCTCGTGGATAAAAATAAAGTGCGATGCCAATAAGCGTGCTGGTCGGCTGCGGCGGTTTTTCCACAAACGAACTGATCTTCCCATCGCCATCCAGATTGACGACACCGTATTTCCTGGCCTGTTCCAGACTGCCGACATCATAGACGCCGAGCACCGGCGCGTTTTTCTCGCGACACAATCTGCCGAAGCCGTCCAGCCGTTCGCTGAATAGATTGTCCCCGGCCACGACGATGATGTCGTCGTCCACCTGCTCGCGGGTGAGGACGAGATTCAAATCTCCGATGGCACCGAGCCGGTTGGTGTCATCGGTCGAGCCGTCATTGACGATGGTGAAATTAAGTTTAGCGGTACGATAACTGTCGGCCCACTTTTGGAAATGACCGGCGAATTTTGCGTTGGTGACGACGTACACGCGATCAATCCCGCCGATCGGCGCCAGGTTGTCGAGCACGTGATCGACCATCGGTTTGCCGGCGACCGGCAGCAGTGGTTTGGGCTGCGTAAGTGTCAGCGGATAGAGCCGCGTGGCATAACCGGCGGCGAGAATGATGAGTTTCATGTTCGTTGGAGCGTTGAGTCGTTAAAATCGTTGAATCATTGTAGCCGCCGGCGTGAGAAGGCGGAAGCTCACTGCGCAAAAATCCGCCTCCTCACGTCGGCGGCTACGGTTGATCCTCATTTTTCAAACAAGCTGGGCGCAATGCGGCGGGCCAACTCCTGCGAATGCGCCAGGATTTCCGTGGCGGATTCGCATTTCAAGGCGAACTCCGCCAGCGCGCGCGCTTCATCCATCTTCAAACGGCGGATGATGAACTTGACCTGCGGCACCAGCGGCGGCGTGGCGCTCAATTCATCCACCCCCAGGCCGAGCAACAAGGGCACCAGCACCGGGTCGCCCGCCATCTCGCCGCAGACGCCCACCCAGATATTGTTCTTGTGCGCGGCTTCGACCGTCATCTTGATGAGCCGGATGATCGCCGGATGCGTCGGCTCGAAGAGATGGGCGATTTTTTCATTCTGCCGATCAACCGCGATCGTGTATTGAATCAAATCATTCGTGCCGATGCTGAAAAACTTCAGGCGTTTGGCCAGCGAGTCCGCCACCATCGCGGCGGACGGCGTCTCAATCATCGCGCCAATTTCCAGCGCGTCGTCGAACGGGATATTCTCTTTGCGCAACTCAGCCTTGTATTCCTCGACGAGGGAGTTGGCTTGGTTCAATTCCTCCAGCCCGGAGATCATCGGATACATCAACTTGACGTTGCCTTCGACACTGGCGCGGAGGATGGCGCGCAGTTGGTTGCGGAAAACGTCCCGTTCCTGCAGACATAAACGAATCGAGCGCCAGCCGAGAAAGGGGTTCGTCTCCGTCGGCGCTTCGGACACGGAAAGAAATTTGTCGCCGCCCAGGTCGAGCGTGCGAATGACGGTCGGGTGCGGTTTCAGTGCCGCGGCCACCTGGCGGTAGGATTGATATTGTTCCTCCTCGGTCGGCGCGGTTTCACGGTTGATAAAAAGATATTCCGTGCGAAACAACCCGACGCCTTCCGCCCCGTTTTTCCGGACGGCTTCCGTATCGGACGCCTGTTCCACGTTGGCGGAGAGGATGACGCGGTGACCGTCGAGCGTCACCGCCGGTTTGTCCAACGTGTCGCGCAGGTGTTCTTCCAAAGTGACCTGCTTGCGGATGAGTTTGCCATACTCGAAGAGGGATTGCTCGGTGGGGTTGATGATGACGACGCCGTTGTAGCCGTCGAGCAACGCGTACTCGCCGGTTTCCAGGTCCTGGCTGGCCTGTTTCAAACCGGCGACGGCCGGAATGCGCATGGAACGGGCCATGATGGCGGTGTGCGAGGTCTTCCCGCCAATGTCGGTGGCGAAGCCCAGGACTTTTTGCTTGTCCAACTGCGCCGTGGTGGACGGCGTAAGATTGTGGCTGATAATGATGCACGGCTCCTTGAGATGCTTCAGGTCGATGCGCTCCGTCCGCCCCAGCAGATTATTCAGCACACGCTCAGTGACATCGCGCATGTCGGTCGCGCGTTCCCGCAGATAATCATCTTGAACTGCGGCGAGCGTAGTGGCGTAACGCTCCGCCACTGTATGAAAGGCATGTTCGACGTTGACCTTCTGCTCCTGAATCATCCGGATGACTTCGTCCAGGAGCGTACGGTCTTCCAGCACCAGCAGATGTGCGTCAAAGATACCACCGTCCTCCGCTTTCATCTCGGTGCTGACCTTGTGCTGCACTTCCAGAATTTCCTGCCGCGTTTGGGAGAGCGCCCGTTCAAGACGGTTCAATTCCTCTGGCAATTCCGAGTCGGCCAGTTGGCGTTGCGTCACCGTGGCGTGGGATTTGCCGAGCACAAGGATTTTCCCCTGGCAGACGCCCGCCGAAACGGGGATGCCCCGGAATATCTTTTCTCCCTTGTGTGCAGGCTCTGGCATGAACAATTACTAACCGGACGCCGGGGGGATGGAAAGAAATTCTTGGCTGGCAAAACCGACCTGAGGACCGGAGGTTTGTCCCCTCTTGCATCAAAAAACGCTTGCCATGACAGGCGTGGTTTCGATTCACTTGTTGCCGGTTTCCTTGGTTTTCATCATGCTCGCGCCAGTTCAATCACGTCCCTGCCCCGCGACCGGAGCGGGCGCCGGGCGTTTGCCAATATGAAAAACAAAACTTCCAGCGCGCGGTCGGGCATTCTGTGTGGCGGCAACTGGATCATTGATCAGGTCAAGCTGATCGACGTTTACCCACAGCCGGAACAGCTCGCCAACATCCGTGGCCAATCACAAGGCACCGGCGGCGCACCCTACAATGTGTTGATCGACCTGGCGCGGTTCGAGTCGTCGTTTCCGCTCTTTGCCGCCGGCCTGGTGGGCAAGGACGCCCTCGGCCAGTTCATCCTTGAGGATTGCCGCCGGCATAAAATCGACACCCGCCATCTCGGCATCACAACCAAGGCGCCCACCTCGTACACCGACGTGATGACCGAGCAAGGCGGCGGGCGACGGACATTTTTTCACGCCCGCGGCGCCAACGCCCTTTGGCGCGGTGACGATTTGGATTTCAAAAAAATCAAGGCGCGGATTTTTCATCTGGGTTATCTGCTGTTGCTCGACGCGCTCGACGAACCGGATGCCACCTTCGGCACCAAAGCCGCGCGCCTGCTGGCCTCGGCGCAGGCCGCCGGAATGAAAACCAGCGTCGATGTCGTCAGCGAAGACAGCGACCGCTTCGCCCGAATCGTCTTCCCGGCGCTCAAGCACGTGGACTATTGCATCCTGAACGAAATCGAAGCGGGCAAAACCGCCGGCTTCAGAATTCGTCAACCGGATGGGCGACTGGATACCGTCGCGCTGCGTCATGCCGCCGGGGCATTGTTGCAACAGGGTGTGCGCGAACTCGTCGTCGTACATTTTCCCGAAGGTGGTTTTGCCCGGACGCGCAAAGGGGATGATGTCTGGCAATCGTCGTTGAAGCTGCCGGAGAAATACATCGGTGGTACCGCGGGCGCCGGAGACGCCTTTTGCGCCGGCGTGCTGCTGGGTTTGCATGAAGACTGGGACCTGGCGCGCTGCCTGTTGACTGGCGTTTGCGCCGCGGCGGCTTCGTTGTCCGACCCAACCTGCACGGCGGGTGTCAAATCATTGAGCGCCGCTCTCGCGCTCGCCAAAAAGTACGGCTTTCGACCAAAACTCGAACGGGGAGAGTGAAGAGCGTGATGGAGAAGTGGTCTTCTGAGAATGTGCGCGGAAACTGTAGCCGCCGACGTGAGGAGGCGGACTTTCCAACGAGCAAATCGAGGTAGTTCCGCCTCCTTACGTCGGCGGCTACGGGCTTCAAGCCCGCTCCATATACTTGCCCGTGCGGGTGTCCACTTTGATCTTCTCGCCGGTCTTGATGAACAGCGGCGCCTGAACCGTGATGCCGGTTTCCAGGATGATGGTCTTCTGCACGTTGTTGGCGGAATCACCACGAACGCCTTCGGGCGCGTCGCTCACCTTCAGCACCACACTGGAGGGGAGTTCGATCGACACCGCCTTGTCCTCCACAAACGTCATTGTGACGGACGCATTTTCCACCAGAAAATTTTTGGCATCACCGACAATTTCCGGTGTGACCGTGACGGTTTCATAAGTAGCCGGGTCGGAAAAGACGTAGTCCTCCCCATCCTTGTAGCTGAATTCCATCTTGCGCACAATCATCGGCACGACCTCGATTTTCTCGGTCGAGCTGAAGCGCACGTCGGATGATTTGCCGGTGCGAATGCTGCGGATGGATGCCTGCACGAAGGCGCGGAGGTTGCCGGGTGTGCGGTGTTGACTGTCCAGAACGACGGCGATGTCGCCATTGTAATTGATCGCCATGCCTTTGCGTAGATCGTTTGCGGTTGCCATAAAATTTCGATTTATTTGCCCACTGTCCTCCGTTTTCCAGGACAGCGGAACGTGGAAAGTAGCCATTGCAGCGGCTAGTTGGCAAGTCCTGAGTTTTGAAAACAGAGACGCCGAATAGAAACCCAGGATTACGGCGGAAAAATCTGTTTCTTAATTGTCCCCCGGCTTCTATGCTGACGGCCAGATCCTATGCGCAACTTGACCAATCGCCGAACTTTTCTGAAGCAATCCCTGCGCAACAGCCTGATGCTGGCGGGGGTTGGTTTGTCGGGCTTGAATCCGGCTGTCGCCATCGAACCGTTCAACCGCCGCGGTTCGGCGCGGCTGTTGCCCGGTCTGGCCGCCTATTCGTTTCGCGATTACTTCGTTGATGTGAGTCATGCCCGTGACAAGAACATCGATTTGGCCAAACGCATCACGCTGTTTGATTTCATCGATTTTTGCTCGGAGCACGGCGTGGGCGCGGAACTGACCAGTTACTATTTTCCGCCAGTTGTCACTCAGGAATTTCTCATCCAGGTCAAACGGCACGCATTTTTGCGCGGTGTGCCGATCAGCGGCTCCGCCGTGGGAAACACGTTCACTTTGCCAAAGGCCAAAAAGCGCGACGAACAGATCGCCTACGTGAAGAAATGGATTGATTACGCCCAGACACTTGGCACCTCGCATATTCGTGTCTTTGCCGGCGAGGCCGGAAAGACCAGCCCAGCCGAGACCGCGAGTCTGTTTCTTGAAGCGATGGAGGATTGTTGTGAATACGCCGGCAGCAAGGGGATTTTCCTCGGCCTGGAAAATCACGGCGGCATCGTGGCCGAAGCGGACGCGATCCTTGGACTGGTCAAAGCCATGAAAAGCCCGTGGTTTGGTGTCAACCTCGACACCGGGAATTTTATCACGGACGATCCTTATGGTGATCTCGCTCGTTGCGCGCCGTATGCCGTCAATGTCCAGTTGAAAGTGGAAATCCAAAAACGTGGCAAGTCACCGGAGCCGGCCGATCTGCCGCGCGTGATTCAAATTCTGCGTGACGCCAACTACCAGGGCTACGTGACGCTCGAATACGAAGCGGCTGAAGATCCGTGGCGCGCCGTGCCGGGCGTTCTGAAAAAGTTGCGGACGCTGCTCGGCAGTTGAAGCTGCGCGGGCAAATCACACGCTTGCTTGGGGCGAATAAATTTGACTTACTTGTAATCGTCATCATCGGCCAAACGTTTTGATTTGATATGAAACCAAGATTGCTTTCGCTCGCCACTGTTCTCGCGTTCCTGTCGGTTGCCGCTCCCGCTGCGGATTTCCGTGCCGGCATCGCCGTTCGCGTCGTGACTCCCGATCCGCTGCTGCCCGTCTCGGGTGGCATTGGTCCCGGCAGTCGCGTCACCAAGAAGGAGGGCGATTTGTCGGTGCGGGCACTCGTCTTTGAAGAGGGCGGCACGCGCGTCGCCATCGTCAGCGGCGATTTCCTGGGTTTCCCTTCGACACTCGGAAATAGAGTCCGCGCCAAAGTCAAAGACATCCCGCCGGAAAACATCCTGATCGGCGCGACGCACTGCCACAGCGCGCCGGATTGCTACGGTTTTCCCGACGGCAAGGGCGGCACGGCGTCCGATCCAAAATACTTGGACTTCGTCGTCACGCAGATGGCGGATGCGGTCAACGAAGCCGTGAGTAAATTGCAGCCCGCCAGCCTCAAGATCGCGACCGGCGAAGCGAAGGGGAAAATCGCCTACAACTATTATGCGCCTCAACTCTACGACCCGCGCTGCAATGTGATTCAGGCGCTCGACGCTTCCGGCAAACCCTTCGCCACCCTGGTCAATTACGCTGTTCACCCGGAAGTGCTCGGTCCGGGCGTGGGCATCTGTAGTCCCGACTTGGTCGGCCCACTTCATGATCGCATCAAGGAACTTGGCTGCGGCACGAGCATTTTTATGAACAGCGCCCAGGGCGGCATGGTCACCGCGGACAATCGCAGCGCTGACGGCAAGGGCGACACGCGGACCTGGAGCGAATGCCTGCGCATCGGCCAACTGCTGGCGGACGAAGCCATGCGCATCATTCAAGAAGCGCCCGTGCAGTCTTCACCCAAACTTTTTTGCGCCGCGAAGAAGATCAGTTTCCCGGTGGATTCACCACTGCTGCGGGCCATCATGAAAGCATCGCCCAGCGGAATGCCTGGAGGCGAACCCGGCAAGGTCACGACGCAGTTGAATGTCGTCAATGTGGGCGACGCGCAAATCCTCACCATTCCCGGCGAGGCGCTTCCCAACATCGGCTATTATTTGAAACGCAAAATGCACGGTGAGAAGAACCTGCTGTTCGGTCTGACGAACGATGCCTTTGGCTACATTCTGACCAAGGAGGATTGGAGCAGTTTCAAACGTTACGAATACGTTTCGCGCACGTGTCTGGGGGAGATGACTGGCGAGCATTACATCGACGAGGCGCTGAAATTCGTGAATGAATGTCCCGCTCCGACGCCGCTGGCCAAGGCCGAGAAATCCAATTGATGGCGAGCTTCGCCAGGTCTGAAAGCGCTGTGAAACAAATGGGCCGGACCGCCAGCAAACTAATTCCGCTCTGTCGTACTGCGAACACACTTTCCACGAGACTGCTTCAGATCCACCCACCCCTGACCCCTCCCAGGAGGGGAACAATCCACCTTGCGCTGCTCCCCTCCTGGGAGGGGACAGGGGTGTGTTCGGAGGCTCGCTTGACTGGAGGCCGCGTGAACAGTGAGCCTCGACTCAATCGGTTCAGATCATTTACTTCAAACTATGTTCCCCATCGCCTGGTACTGACATGATCCTCGGCCGTTCCAAGTTTGAGACCGAGCTCCAGGTGCGTCCGGACGACATGGACATGAACCGCCACGTCCACGCCAGCCGTTACTTCGATTACGTGCTGGCGGCACGCTTCGATCAGATGGCGCGCTGCTACAAGATGTCGATGGAAGAATTCATGTCGGCGGGTCTGGGTTGGTATGTTCGGACTGCGCACTTGGAGTTCAAACGCCAGCTCGGCTTGGGCGAGCATTTCATCGTGCGCACGTGGGTCGAGGAGTTTGTAAAGGACGGCGTGAAGGTGTGCTTTGAGATTGACCGGAAGAAAAACGGCAAGCGCTGTTGCGACGGGTATTTTCTTTACACCATGGTGAAACTCCAGACGGGCCGGGCCGAAAACATTCCTGAGGCGATTGTCGCCAAGTATGCCATCTAGTTGCTTTGAGTTTGCTTATGTCGCGGGAAGCTTGTCAGGTTTTTAAAACAAAAAGTAAAGGTGACCATCCGCATGAATAAACTCCGCAGCGTGAATCGAATCAAGGCCAGCTTTGTAAATAATGTAGCAATACCATTGACTGACACGTTTACGTTTACGTTTAGGGAATAATACGGCAACAGAATTGAAAGACCGATATTTGCTAGGTGTCCCAAACCTGCCGCTTGCCAGAGCGCCTGGTTTTCCGTTTGCGGATTTAGACGCCGGGGCGTAACGCGGAGAATGAAACAAGCTCCTCCTGACGAAGCCACGATTCCCTATCTGAATACAGTCGTTTAAATGGGTTCTGAATAATTTTGAGTTTCTGCATATCGAATCCTTTTTTGGAGACAGGAACGAGATAGAGAAAATAGTTTGAGCCGTGAACTCGCGCTGCTTCAATTTCGTTTCTCGACCAATAAAACTTGAAATCAATCAGGGACACGGCTTTCACTTCGATGAGCCTGTCGGAGAAGCCAGCGCTGGTTGTGGATTCCGTGAAGCTCAAAATATCATAACCAGCACCGACATTTTCAGCCGCGACATGTTTGATTCGTCTCGCCAAGCCGGGGCGATTCCGCAGTCTTGCCGCCTCGAATTTCAAAACTTCAAGCTCGGCTTCGCGCCCCAGCTTTTCACGCGCGCGAAGAATCCTCTGAAGTTCAATCGGGCTTGTGGGCGACTTACTCCTGGCCTCAAGAAACTCTGCGAGATGTTGTGGGGAAATCCCATAGCGCGGCCTGTCGGCATCTTGTTCCAGAAATTCCAAATCCAGAAGCAGGTTGCGAACGCCGCTGAACCGTCGCCGCTTTTCCGAATCCATCACAATTTCAAAACTTCCGTCCACGCTTTTGAAATGCCCGACGAATTCATTGGCGTGCAGTTGATAGGGCGTGGTCCGCTCAAAAAGTCGCTGGGCCAAGCCGGATTTCATTTCATCGTCGGTCTTGCCAAGGCTTTCCTTTCTGCTGACCTGTCCTCCGGTCACTCTCAAAACACCAAGTTGTTTGAGAAAGTCCATGACATCGGAAAAGTGCAAAGCGTCCTGCATAAATCTCGCCCGGACAAAATCGAGTCGCGTCGCCGACAGATCGCGCAGAATCATCCACAGGATTTTGATTTCGCGGAACGAAATCTGGTGGAAGTGCTCGTCAATCTGACGTGAAAAGGCGCTCGTATGCTTTGAGTTCTTCTTGGTTTTCATCACCTACCGAATCGGGTTGCGGGAGTTTGTCATCCAGCACGCCAAACATTTTTTGAACTTTGCGGTCAAGGTTGTCCATTACATCGCGGTCAATCGCGTTCTTGTTTTGAAGGAAATAGTAGTGAGCTTCCTGTGTTTCAGAACCGCCAACGCGATGGATTCGATCCAAGGACTGCAAGTATTGCGCGCAGTTGTATGACAGGTCGTAGTAAATTGCGTGGTGGCAAGTTTTGTGAAGTGAAATGGATTCAGCACACGCACCGGGGTTGGCAATCAACACGTTCAAACCGCTCGCCGTGTCTTTGAATCGGTTAATCAATCTCTCCCGCGTCTCGCCTTGCTCGACGGACGTTTGTTCAACGGGCGTTTCACCGTAAAGCAACTCGCAGTTCACCTTTAATTTTTGAAAGTGCTTTTGGATTAGCTTCAGCGCGCCAATGAAGTTGCACCACACCACAACTTTTTCTTTGCGGCCAAGAATCTGCGAGATGAGTTTTCCCAACTGCACAAGTTTTGCCGGAGTTTCCCGTTGGTCGTAGGTGCGGATGATTTCGTAAAGCTCGCTCGCTTTGGCCACATTCACATCGCAATCGTCGAGCGGTTTTGTCAGCAAACCAACGTATGCGCTGCACTGACGCAGACGAAGGATTCGAGCGCGGCGCAACCTCGTTAGCACGTCGGCGTTTTTCGAGTAATCAAACCTTGCGCTGTTCCGAATCCGCAGCGTGATTGCGTCGTAAACGAACTGCTCATGCTCATTCAGCGGCGTGATGATTGGCGGATGGAAGATTGGACGAGTCAGCCCAAGATCAGCTTTGGTCACGCGATAAAACATCGGCCCAACAGTTTTCTTGAGCAGTTGTTGCACAGTTTCGATTTCCCCGTCCTGCTCTGCTCGCTGAATCCTTATGCGATTGTCAGAGCCGATAGGGTCGTTGGTCGGCCAGAGAAAATCAAAAAGGTTGAACAAGTCGGCAAAGCTGTGCGGACATGGTGTTCCGGTCAGGATGCACCGATATTTGGCGGAGCGAGCCAGATCAATCGCTGCAGACGACCAGTTGCCGCCGACTTGCTTGATGTAATGCGCCTCGTCCACCACAAGAAAGAGATTCATGCCGGGGCGCTTAAACAGCAGCTTCACTTCCGCTTGGTCGTTCGTCAGAGTTTGGAACGTCGAGAGGAAAAGCTCCGGCAAGTGTTCGTTTGGTTTGAAGTATTCGGCTTTCCGGGAAAGTTTTTCTCCGCCTGCAAGCACAACCATTTGCGGTTTTCTTCCGAGCGTTTCAAAAAATTCAGTGCGCCACGGGCCAAAACACGCGGCAGGTCCTACCACAAACAGGCCATTAACCTTGCGCTCACTGCGAAGCATCTCATACACCGCCAACACCACCGATGTTTTGCCGCTACCCGGCACGGAAAAATTAGCTCCGTTTTGAGTGAGGTATAAATGATATGCCGCCCGCAGTTGGTGTTCTTTCAGCGTGCGTTTCACCTGGCCTTGCAATCCTGCCGAAAACTCTGCGAAGCGCTTTGAGTTAAACTTGCCGGTCTTGATGGACTTTCCCGCTTCTCTGACGCGAACAAGCTGCGTAAGTTCCGATCGCAGTTGCTCGGCTTGAACTCTGCAATTCGGGTCAAGCGTGTATGGCAATCGTTCGCCGTCGAAATACGCTATGAGCTTTCCCAAAGCCTGCCGGCGATCTGCAACGGTTAGGTGGAAGTGGTGCGGCGGGTCTGCGGATTTTTGAAACCCCCAAAACTGGAGCTGGCTTGCATGAACCGAAGAAAGGGAATTTTCTGAATCAGTAATGACGAGGCCGGATG
Organism: Verrucomicrobiota bacterium; assembly: GCA_016200005.1. NCBI lineage: Bacteria > Pseudomonadati > Verrucomicrobiota > Verrucomicrobiota bacterium. Next base: position 17,901 of record JACQFP010000028.1, read on the forward strand.
ATGAAGTCTCAATCGTCACGAATGGTTATTTTTTCGTTTTCAGCTTGTCTCGCTCCTTCTTCAGTTTGAAAAACTCGTGCTCCAAGCTGTTAGCTTCACGCTGAATTTCTTGGGTCAGTTTCATCGCGCGCTCATATTCGAGAGCGTTCACCGCGCTGGCGTCCATGTCCTTGTGCGTGAGCTTTGCCAGCGCAACTTCGAGCAAATGCAACGGTGTTTCCAGTTCCGATTTTTGCGTTTGAAGCGTGCGCGCCGTGGCAAGGTGGCGGAGAATCTGTTGCTCGGTTTCCCCGCCCCACAGTTTGTCAACCGTGCGCTCGTCATGTTCATTGCCGTTGGCGTCGAGGCGCTTTTCTTTCGGCAAGTCCAAAGAGATTTGATTGATTTTGAAAAGCTCACGCTTCGCGTCTGCGTTCTCCAGCATGTCCGGCAGGTCACGCATCAGCTTGTGGACTTTTGCGCTGATCTTGCTGAAGTCTCGTTTGCGAATCAGTTTGAATGCGACATCTTCGACTTTGCCGACTTCGTCCTCACGCAATTTCAGCTTCAATCGCTCATTGGCGTCTTTCAGTTTTTTATAGACGAATTGGTAGTAATCCAAAAACGCTTGCCAACGACCTTCGGGGTCGCCCAATCCAGTTGAGACCGTGCTGTAAAGTTTCTCGCGGTTCAGCTTGTCAAGGTAGCGATCAATGCACTCCAACGGGCCGAGATATTCGGTTTTTGCCTTTTCGACGGCGCGATCAAAATCGCGTTTTTCAAGATGGGCGTATTGCGGATCGTCTTTGAGTTGTTCTTCTAAACTCATTCCACAACGGATTTTGCGCTGCATCGAAAGTGCCCTGTCGAACGCGTAGTATTCGGCTTTGCCGTCGCTCTGGAGTTGGTAGCGGTTTTCAATCTGCTCGATCTCCTTTAACGTCGGCGAGCCGCCCTCTCCGGTATCGTCTTCTCCGGGGAGTATGACAACCTTCATCTTTTCGAGCTTCAACATCTCGAAAACCATCTTGCGCCGGTTGCCGTTAATCAGAAATCCATCGCAGGTAATGATTGCTGCCTCCCGTTGGTCATCATGGGCGATGGACCGTTTGAGTTCTTCCGTTTTTTCCCTGTCCTTATCTTCAAGAAATTTTCGCAGAATCGCCTGTCCCCCCTCGCTGGCCTCAACGATTTTTCCGTGATTCCGCTCGTGGCTCACAACGTCGCTCGCGATTCGGCCATTGTCCTTGCGATAAAGGAGCAACTCAACCGGGACGAAATAAACGTCACGCTCACGCCCGGACGCGCGGTCGGTACGAAAATCAATCACCGTCTTGGTGGGCTTAGGCCCAAGGTGCGCCCGCCGCTTAATTTCCTTCGCCAAGTCGCTAATGATTTCTCTCGTAGCGTCAGTTGTGAGTTTTTTCATAACGCATCTGGGTTCTGTTGATCCACTTTTGCCGGACAGTGCCAGAATGCAAGCGGACTCTGCCGACTCTTTGAATACACTATTGAAAAGTTTCGTGTGTTTACAACCCTTTTTGCTTTAGAATTCAATCGCGTCACATGAGCACAGCATTTGGATATTTTGGATCGAAAAAGCGTCTCGCAGTCGAACTGTGCAGCCACCTGCCGCCGCATCATGCGTGGGTGGAAATGTTTTGCGGCTCTGCGGCGCTTACCTTGGCCAAGCCCCCTGCGCCCATCGAAGTCATCAATGATCTCGACAAGGAAATCGTAAATTTTTTTGCGCAACTCCGAAAAAATGAAAAGCGACTTTGTCGGCTCATTGCCCTGACGCCGTATGCCCGCGAAGAATTACACCGCGCAAGAATCCCGCAATCAAAGCCGAGCGACCTCGAACGGGCGCGACGCTTTTTGGTTTCTTCCATGATGGCTATCAATGGTGTTTTTGGAGAAGAACGCGGCGGATTTTCGTATTCTGATTCTTACACCCGCGCCGGACGCGAAGCGCGGGTAAATCGCTGGTATAATTTGCCCGAGAGGATTTCCAAAGCTGTTGAACGATTGCGTAGCGTCCGGGTCGAGAACAAGGATGCCAAAGAGTTGCTGGAACAATATCTGCACCGGCCAGCCACGCTGGTTTATTTAGACCCACCATATTTGGCAGA